>CAZFSW010000034.1:0-8872 GCA_964521655.1 uncultured Dorea sp. | reverse complement strand
GATACTCTTAGATTGATTTGGATTATTATACCGCTTCTGTTTTTCTTGTACAATTCTCTGCACCATTTGGTGTCAGATTGGTGTCAATGTGTCAATCGCGAGTCTCGGAAGCCGCATAAACACTGGATTTTTTACGATAAACTTTTCATCGTCGGGAACAGCAGCACGTCCCTGATCGCCGCCGAATCTGTCAGCAGCATACACATCCGGTCGATTCCAAACCCAATCCCCCCGGTCGGTGGCATCCCGATCTCCAACGCGTTGAGGAAGTCTTCGTCCGTCGTGTTTGCTTCCTCATTCCCCTGCGCGAGCTGCTCCTCCTGATCCTTGAAACGCGCTCTTTGATCAATCGGATCATTAAGCTCAGAATACGCATTCGCCATCTCCCAGCCGTTCATGAAGAATTCAAACCGCTCCACATAGTCCGGATCATCCGGCTTCTTCTTCGTGAGCGGGGATATCTCGATCGGGTGGTCGCACACGAAGGTCGGCTGGATGAGGTGCTCCTCCGCATATTCCTCAAAGAACAGGCTTAAGATGTCGCCCTTCTTATGTCTTGCTTCATATTCAACATGATGCTTGTCCGCGAGCTCCCTTGCCTGTTCCAGCGTATGAACTTCATTCCAGTCCACACCCGAATATTTCTTCACAGCGTCAATCATCGTAATCCGCTCAAACGGCTTTCCCAGATCCATCTCTACGCCGTTGTAAGTAATGACCGTCGTCCCGAGGACCTCCTGCGCCACATGGCGGTACAGATTTTCCGTCAAGTCCATCATGCCGTTGTAATCCGTATATGCCTGATACAGCTCCATCAGCGTGAACTCTGGGTTATGCCTGGTGTCCAGACCCTCGTTGCGGAACACACGCCCGATCTCATAGACTCTTTCAAGCCCGCCCACTATCAGGCGCTTCAGATAAAGCTCCAGCGAGATGCGAAGCTTAAAGTCCTCATCAAGCGCATTAAAATGTGTCTCAAACGGTCTTGCCGAAGCGCCTCCTGCATTGCTTACGAGCATCGGCGTCTCCACCTCCAGGAAGCCTTCGCCATCCAGATACCTGCGAATAGAACTGAGTATCTTCGAGCGTTTGATAAAGGTGTCGCGGGAATCCGGGTTCATAATCAAATCCACGTATCTCTGGCGGTAACGGAGATCTGTATTCGTCAGCCCGTGGAACTTCTCAGGGAGGATCTGGAGGCTCTTGGACAGCAGCCTGATCGCAGAGGCGTGGACGGAGATTTCCCCGGTCTTTGTCTTGAACACTTCGCCCTCCAGTCCGACGATATCGCCAATGTCCATCTTCTTGAAATCCTTGTAGGCTTCCTCCCCTATGCTGTCCCTCGCCACATAAGACTGGATATTGCCGCTCTGGTCAAGGATGTTGCAAAATGAAGCTTTTCCCATCACGCGCTTCTGCATCATACGGCCGGCAAGAGAAACATGCTTACCCTCCATCTCATCATAATTCTCCTTAATATCCGCCGCATGGCAGGTCGCGTCATATTTTGTGATCCTGAAAGGATTTTTCCCGTCCGCCTGTAATTCCGCGAGTTTCTCACGGCGCACCTTTCTTAATTTGTTAATGTCCGGCTCCTGAACCTTCTTCTGCTGCTCGCCCACTGCCTGTCTCTCCTTCCAATTCGCGCATAATCCAACCCATGCATGATCCAGCTCATGCATTGTATAGTATAAGCCATTTTAAATACCTTAACATTACATGGAACGGCTGATATCCAGTATCTTGTACTGCATCGTGCCGGCCTGTGTTTCCACGTCCACGATGTCATCCACCGTCTTGCCAAGAAGCGCCTTTCCTACCGGGGATTCATTTGAGATCCTTCCTTCGAGGCTGTTCGCCTCCGTGGAGCCCACAATCTTGAACTCCATCTCCTCATCAAACGTAAGATCGAATACCTTCACCGTACATCCGACATTGATCTTATTGTAATCGACCTCGTCCTCCACAACGACCTCGGCGTTCTTAAGGATTCCCTCCAGTTCCTCGATGCGCGCCTCGATATCGCGCTGCTCGTCCTTTGCCGCATCATATTCCGCATTCTCAGACAAATCTCCCTGCTCACGCGCCTCTTTGATCTTTGCCGCGACCTCCTTACGCCTCACCACCTTCAGATTCTCCAGCTCTTCTTCCAGCGCTTTCAGCCCAGCATAAGTAAGTAACTTTTTCTTTGCTTCCATAATGCTTTCGTTTCCTTTCTTTATAATCACGCTTCTCCATTGTCAGGCAGAATTTCATAATTCATTTATTATACATAACCCCTGTTCTATTGTCAACATTTTGAAAAAATTTCCACCTGCGCGCTCAGGAGGGCTTACCCCTGGCCGACAACAGGACATGTCCCGCGCACGATAAAGTATATGTTGCGGACACATTTTTTATCATAAGCTTTCCAATAAATTTTCCAGTTCTGCGTAGGAGCTGATCTGGCCAACTGCGGCGCGCAGCTTAGAAGCCCCGCGCCGCCCTTTCAGATACCACGCCACATGTCTGCGCATCTTTCGGATGCCGGCATATTCCCCTTTATACTGGATCTGAAGCCTCGCGTGCCTTAGAACCATATCCCGGACTTCTGCGCTGTCCGGCGCGGGGCGCGTCCTGCCCGTCCTCTCGTATTCGATAAGCTCCGAGAATATCCACGGATCCCCCTGCGCCGCCCTTGCTACCATCACTGCGTCGCATCCGGTTTCCCGCATCATGGCTTTTGCCTTCTCGCCGCTGTCCACATCCCCGTTCCCGATCACAGGGATCTTGACGGCCTCCTTGACCCTGCGGATGATCTCCCAATCTGCTTTCCCGGAGTAATACTGCTCCCTCGTGCGCCCGTGTACCGCCACCGCCGCGCCCCCTGCAGCCTCGACTGCTTTCGCGACCTCTACCGCATTTACATTTGCCTCATCAAAGCCCTTGCGGATCTTTGCAGTCACGGGCTTGCGGATCGCTTTTACAGTCTCATGGATAATCTCATACACAAGCTTCGGGTTCTTCATCAGGGCAGAGCCCTCCCCGTTTTTTACGACCTTTGGCACGGGGCAGCCCATATTGATATCCAGTATTTGAAATGGAAGCTCCTCGATTGCCTTTGCCTGTTCGCTGATGATCTTCGGATCAGAGCCGAAGAGCTGTAAGGACACCGGATATTCCTGTGGATGGATCGCCAGCAGCGCCCTCGTATTTTTATTCTTATATTGAAGCGCTTTCGCGCTGACCATCTCCATGCAGAGCAGGCCCGCGCCCTGTTCCATGCACAGCAGACGAAATGGCAGGTCAGTTACCCCTGCCATCGGCGCCAGTATATATGGATGCTTTAGCTCTACATTTCCTATCCTCATCCCTGATGTCTCCGGTTCTTTTCGTAGATAATGCGAAGCCCCTTTAACGTAAGCTGCGGGTCGTACACGTCGATGACTTCCGTCTCATTTGCTATGATCTTGCCGAGTCCGCCGCTTGCTATGACTTTTGCGTCATAATAGCCGGATTCCCGGCGGATCCGCTCCACGATATACTCCGTCTGCCCGATCTGCCCGAACACGATGCCCGCCTGCATGGAAGCCACCGTTTCTTTGCCGAGGATGGACGCCGGCTTGCGGATGTCCACAGAAGGAAGCATCGCTGCCTGTCCCCACATCGCCTGTGCGGAGGTACGGATCCCCGGCGCGATGACCGCCGCCTCAAAGGTTCCGTCCGGCCCCACTACATCATAGGTCGTCGCAGTCCCGAAGTCAATCACGATGACCGGCCCGCCGTGAAGCGTATACGCCGCAACCGCGTCCACGATCCGGTCTGCCCCCACCTGCTTGGGATTCTCCGTCACAATGCGGATCCCAGTCTTAATACCCGCCGACACGATCATCGGCCGGATGCCGAAATATTTAATCATCGCGCTGTTAAAGGAATGCATGATATCCGGCACGACAGACGCGACGATCGCCGCGTCGATATCCGTGCTTAGGATCCCCTGCCGCTCCACAAGCTCCCGCAATATGATCCCGTATTCATCCGAGGTGCGGGGCTGTTTCGTCATCATGCGGAACGTGCCGAGAAGCTCGTCCCCCCGGAACACGCCGAGCGTAATATTCGTATTTCCAATATCGATCACCAAAAGCATACGCCTATACCTCCTCGCCCAGGAAAAATACCCGGTAATAAAGCTGCAGCGCCTGGAGCAGGTCCTGTTTCTCTTCCCTGAGCTTCTTAATCTTAAGCCGACTCCCAATCTCGTCAAACATCGGGTCAAATTCTTTGGATGACACTTCAAAGCAAAGCTCTCCGTCCTCCTCATACACCAGCGTCAGTATGCCGCCCACGTCATTGACATAAAGCACGCACATGATCTTGAGCTCGTCCTTGATGCTGTCCGGAAGGGCGTTAAAATCAGGGTTCAGATAATATTTTTCCTCATAAGAATTCGCGCCGCACAGCACAATTTTCTCTTCGTACATCGTTTCCTCCCCATATCAGAAACAGACCGTATGTAGCCCTATCTACACATAACCATAAACTCCCCGCACAGATACCTCTCCGGCGAAGATCCGCCGCTCTTCCCCCTCCGGGGTCGTCACCACCAGCTCTCCCCGCTCATTGACGCCTGACGCGTGCGCACAGTATTCCCCCGTCGGGTCTAATATACGCACATCGCGGCCACAGTTTACAAGCACCCGGTTATATGCTTCCAGAATGCCGGACAGGTCTTCCGTCTTCATAAACGTCTCATAATTTTCCTCGTACCGCGCCATCACTGCCGCGATAAGCTGCGAACGCCGGACTTGCTTTTTGCCCTCGATAAACAGCGAAGTTGCCGTCTTTTGGAGTTCCTCCGGGAAAATGTCCTGATTCGCGTTAATGCCGACCCCAGTCACTACATAATTGATATAGTCGATCTCCGTGCTCATCTCCGTGAGGATCCCGCAGATCTTCTTCCCATTCAGCACAATGTCGTTGGGCCATTTAATCCCCGCTTCAAGCCCTGTAAGCTCCCTGACCGCTTCTGCCACGCCAAGCGCCATGACCAGCGTAAGCATCGGCGCATCGGCGGGCGCAAGAGTTGGGCGCAGAAGAAGCGTCATATAGACGCACACCCCTTTCGGGGAATCCCACGAACGCCCGCGCCGCCCTCTTCCCGCCGCCTGCCTGTCCGCCACAAACAGCGTCCCATGAGCGCCGCCCGCCTCGCCCGCAAGCTTCGCCCGGATATTGGTGGAGTCCGTCTCTTCATAATAAACGGTCTCCCTGCCCGCCCATCTTGTGTCAAGCACGCTCTCTAATTCTTCCTTCGACAAAATGTCGGGGCAGTCCATAAGGCGGTAGCCCTTGCCATGCACCGCCTCGATCTCATACCCTTCTTTTTTTAGCTGCTCCATCACCTTCCAGACCGCCGTGCGGGACACGGAAAGTCTGTCGCATAGCTGCTGCCCGGAGATATAGTCTGCATTTTCCCTTAACAAACGTAATATTTCTGATTTCATACGGCCACACCAGGCTCAGTTCCCAAGCGTCGCGACCATGACCGCCTTGATCGTATGCAGGCGGTTTTCCGCCTCATCGAAGACGACGCTTGCCCCGCCCTCAAACACATCCTCCGTCACTTCATTTCCCTTGACCGCCGGAAGACAGTGCATAAAGATGGTTTCTTTTTTTCCCGTCTTTGCCATAAGCTCCCGGTTCACCTGATAAGGCGCAAGAAGCCTGGTCCGCTCTTCTGTCTGAGCTTCCTCGCCCATAGACGCCCACACATCCGTATACAGCACGTCCGCGCCCCGTACCGCCTCCACATCCTGCGTCACGGTGACGGAAGCCCCGGATTCCTCCGCATATCCCCTGCACAGCTCCACAAGCTCCCTCGTCGGATGGAGGCTTTCCGGCGCGATGATGACAAAATCCACACCCATCTTTGTGCAGCCGATCATCAGGCTGTTCGCCATATTGTTGCGCCCATCACCGAGGTAGACGAATTTCAATCCTTTAAGATATCCGAAGTGCTCCCTCATCGTCAGAAGGTCGGCGAGTATCTGCGTCGGATGGTACTCATCCGTCAGCCCGTTCCAGACCGGCACGCCGCTGTATTTTGCAAGCGCCTCCACATGCTCCTGCTTAAATCCGCGAAATTCAATACCGTCAAACATCCTGCCAAGCACCCGAGCCGTATCCTCAATGCTCTCTTTGTGGCCAAGCTGAATCTCATTTCCGGCGAGATAGGTCGGATTGCCGCCCTCATCCGCCGCGCCCACGGTAAACGCGCATCTGGTCCTCGTGGATGGTTTTTCAAAAATCAGCGCGATATTCTTCCCTTTTAAACTCTCCCCGGTGATCCCCTGTTTTTTCTTCTTCTTCAAGTCCTCCGCCAGATCGAGAAGATAGCAGATTTCCTCCGCCGTATAATCCTTAAGCGTGATAAAGCTCCTGCCCTTTAAATCCATGCCCGTATCCTCCTTACGCCCAAAGGCGTTACTCCTGTTCTTCTTTCGTACCCACTTCCGCAAGGCTCTTTACAAGACCGGCGATCCCCTGTATTTCCGAAGGAATGATGATCTTCGTGGCCTTTCCATCCGCCGCCTTCTCGAATGCCTCCAGGCTCTTGATGGTAAGGACTGCCTCATCCGCGCCAGCCTCTTTTAAGAAACGGATGCCATCCGCGTTCGCCTGCTGCACCTTAAGGATCGCCTCCGCCTCGCCTTCCGCCTCGCGGATCTTCGCCTCCTTCTGCGCCTCCGCGCGCAGGATCGCCGCCTGCTTCTCTGCCTCCGCGTCTAAGATTGCTGACTCCTTATTCCCCTCCGCCACGAGGATGGTAGACTTCTTCTCGCCCTCCGCGCGCAGGATCGCCTCGCGCCGCTCGCGCTCTGCTTTCATCTGCTTCTCCATCGCATCCTGGATCGCCGCCGGAGGGATGATGTTCTTAAGTTCCACCCTGTTGACCTTGATTCCCCACGGGTCTGTCGCCACATCTAAGGACGCGCGCATTTTTGTGTTGATCGTCTCTCTGGATGTCAGCGTCTGGTCAAGCTCCAGATCGCCGATGATATTGCGCAGCGTCGTCGCCGTCAGGTTCTCAATCGCCATGATTGGGTTTGCGACCCCATAGCAGAACATCTTCGGATCTGTAATCTGGTAAAATACGACCGTATCAATGCGCATCGTGACATTATCCTTTGTGATCACCGGCTGCGGGGCAAAGTCCACGACCTGCTCCTTCAGATCCACTCTTCGCGCCACGCGGTCAAAAATGGGGATTTTAAAATGAAGCCCCGTCCCCCATGTCGCCTGATACGCGCCCAGCCGTTCGATGACCAGCGCCTGCGCCTGCCTCACGATCTTCACGCAGGATATGATGATTAAAGCAATCATCACCAGCAGGATAATAAAAAACAAACCTCCCAAAACTCCTAGCATTCCTTCTCCTCCTTCTCTCTTACAATCAATTTTACGCCCTGGATCCCGTCAATCACCACAACACTGCCAGCCTCAATCCTCCCGTCCGGCCTGTCAGTCTTCGCCGACCATTCCTGGCCTCCGACCTCGACGCGCCCGCGCGCCTGCAGTGTGTCGATCTCCTCCAGCACCAGCGCATGCTGCCCGATGAGGCTCTCCGCATTGGTCTTCTGGCGCCCCTGATTGAAATACTTCACAGCAAGCGGCCTTGTGAGGACAAGTAGAACTGCAGATACCACAATGAACAGGATCACCTGCACCGCAAGCCCAAAGCCCAGAAGCCCGGCAAGAAAAGCCAGAAGCGCCCCGCCGGCAAACCAGATCGTCGTAAGGCCCATCGTGAATATCTCGACCAGCAGAAGCACAACGAAAATGACTAGCCAGTACATCACCTGCATAATTTCCCCTCTCTTTTCCACGGATAGTATGTCTTGAAAAACATTTTACTATACTCGCTGTAAAAACGCAATTATTTCCGCGTTGGCGGCATATATTCACAACATATATTTACACGGCAAAACAAAACAGGCGGTTATTTTCGCCGCCTCTGGCGTGCCGCCTCGAACATCAGGATCGTCGCTGCCGCCGCCGCGTTCAGCGACTCCACCTGCCCTTCCATCGGTATGCGGATAGTTCTCTTTGCGCACGCGGCCACTTCCCCCTTAAGCCCGTTTCCCTCGTTCCCAATCAGGAACGCGCACGGCGCGCGGTAATCTTCCGTGTCATACGCCGTGCTTCCGTCAAGAGCCGCCGCATAGGTATGGACGCCCGCCCGGTTCAGCTTCTGTACTGCTTGCGCCGTATCCTCCACACACAAAAACGGCATCCGGAAGAGTGACCCCATCGTGGATCGCACCGTCTTGGGATTGTAGATGTCCACACTGTCCCTGCTAAGAAGGATCCCTGTCGCGCCCGCCCCCTCCGCCGCGCGCACGATCGTCCCCAGATTGCCGGGGTCCTGCAGATTGTCAAGGACGAGAAGAAGCGGCGGCTTCCGCTTAAGTATTTCCGAAAGGGAGGCTTCCTTTCGCTTCACAACGCACAGGATCCCCTGCGGTGTTTTCGTGTCCGACATATGCGCATAGACCGCATCAGACACAAGCTCCGGGCACACCTGCGCCTCCCGCGCCACCCGTTCTAAGAGTTCTCTTTCTTTTTTATAAAAGGATTCTGAAGCATAGATTTCTTGGATCCTGTCCACAGGCGCTTCACGGAACATCCTGACGCCCTCTGTGAGAAACACCTGCTCCGTGTCACGCAGCCCGCGCTTTTTCTGAAGATTTGTGATATGCTTTATTTTTCCATTTGCCATGCTGGTAATCATAGGTGTGCCACCGCCCTGAACTTTTCTATGCAATCTGTTTAAGCTATAGCTCCAGCTTCATGTCGCCGGGGCGTATCCACCCCCGTTTTCTCATAAACTCCG
>CAZFSW010000033.1:0-8887 GCA_964521655.1 uncultured Dorea sp. | reverse complement strand
AGGCCGACAGCCAAGCTGTCGGCCTTGTTTTCTCATACGTGTCCTTATGCAGATGCGTCCTTCTTATGCGGATTTGAGGTTTTTATTCGCGGTGGAGAGCATGAGCTTCAGGCGGTTGAGCTGGTTCACCTCGCTTGCGCCGGGGTCAAAGTCAATGGCGACGATATTGGAGTCGGGGTAGCGCCTGCGGAGCTCTTTGATCACGCCCTTGCCGACCACATGGTTCGGGAGGCAGGCGAAGGGCTGCGTACACACGATGTTCGGCGCGCCGCTGTGAATGAGCTCCAGCATCTCCCCGGTGAGAAACCATCCTTCCCCGGTCTGGTTGCCGAGGGAGACGATCTCAGACGCCATCCGTCCTAAGTCCTCGATGTGCGCCGGAGGATCGAAATGCCTGCTTGCCCGGAATGCTTCTGTCGCCGGGGCGCGGAACCACTCCAGCGCCCGGATGCCGAGATTCCCGATGATTGCTTTGGACTTGGCGAAGCCGAGCTTCTCTGACTTAAAGTTCTGGTTGTAGAAGCAGTAGAGGAGGAAGTCTAAGAGATCCGGGACGACCGCCTCCGCGCCCTCCTTTTCCAGTGTCTCCACCAGATAATTATTCGCCGCCGGGAGGAACTTCACAAGAATCTCCCCGACCACGCCCACGCGCGGCTTTTTCACGTCTAAAAGCTCTATGTTCTTGTCAAAATCCTCGATGATTTCCCTGCACAGCCTTTTAAACCTGCGCCTGGACGGATACCCTTCCGACACGAACCGCTTGCACACCTCCTTCCATTTGGCATGCATGGCGTTGACAGAGCCGGGGACTGCCTCATAGGGGCGCAGCCGGTACACACATTTCATGAAGATATCTCCGAACACCGCCGCGTAGACGCCCCGCAGGATCAAAGAGGGCGTGATCTTAAAGCCCGGGTTGCCCTCCAGCCCGCTTAAGTTGATGGAGATGACCGGGATATGCCCGTAGCCCGCCTTTTTCAGGGCGCGGCGGATGAAGCCGATGTAGTTGGAGGCGCGGCAGCCTCCCCCGGTCTGACTGATGATGACCGCGATCTTGTCCGTGTCATATTCGCCGGAGAGGATGGCCTCCATAATCTGCCCCACTACCATGAGCGAGGGGTAGCAGGCGTCGTTATTCACATATTTAAGGCCCATGTCCACGGCCTGCTTGTTGTCATTCGGGAGGACGCGGATCTTGTATCCGGCGGCCTGGAATGCCGGTTCGAGAAGCTCAAAATGGATGGGCGACATCTGCGGGCAGAGGATGGTGTAGTCCCTGCGCATCTCCTCCGTGAACGGAACCTTGTCGATGGACGCCGGTATGATGGTGCGCGCCTCTTTTCGCTGCTCCCTTACGCGGATGGCGGCGAGGAGGGAGCGCACGCGGATCCTTGCCGCCCCCAGGTTATTTACCTCGTCGATTTTCAGAGAAGTATAGATTTTCCCGGAGCCGGTCAGGATGTCCGCCACCTGGTCGGTCGTGACCGCGTCCAGCCCGCAGCCGAAGGAATTGAGCTGGATGAGATCCAGGTTGTCCTTTGTCTTCACATAATTTGCCGCCGCGTACAGGCGGGAATGATACATCCACTGGTCCATGACGTTGAGCGGGTGCTCCGCCGGGTGGAGATGGGAGACGGAGTCCTCCGTCAGCACGGCGATGTTGTAGGAGCTGACAAGCTCCGGGATGCCATGGTTCACCTCCGGGTCGAGATGGTATGGGCGCCCCGCGAGCACGATGCCCCGGTTGCCGGTCCGGTCCAGATAGGCGACCGTCTCCTCGCCCTTGCGCTTCATATCCTCGCGGCAGGAGGAGAGCTCCTCCCATGCGGCGTGGACTGCGGACTTTATCTCTGCAGCCGGGATCTGGAACTTTTCGGAAAGCTCCTCGGTCAGGCGGTAGGAGATGGTGTCTTCATTCTTAAGCGAGAGGAAGGGATGGATAAAGTCTACCTCCCCCTTCACGATGGCGTCAATGTTGTTCTTGATGTTCTCCGGGTAGGAGGTCACGATGGGGCAGTTGTAGTGGTTATTCGCATCCGCGAACTCCTGCCTCTCATAGGGGATGCTGGGGTAGAAAATGTGCCGGACCCCCTGATTGATGAGCCACTGCACATGTCCGTGGGCGAGCTTCGCCGGGTAGCATTCTGATTCGCTTGGGATGGACTCGATGCCGTACTCGTATACCTTCCGCGTAGAGACGGGGGAGAGCACGACGCGGAAGCCAAGCCTGGTGAAAAATGTGAACCAGAACGGGTAATTCTCGTACATATTGAGCACGCGCGGGATGCCGATATCCCCCCGCTTTGCCTCCTTTTCATCCAACGGCGTGTAATCAAAATAACGGTGCAGCTTGTAATCAAAGAGGTTCGGCAGGCGGTTCTTTGATTTTTCCTTTCCCAGCCCGCGCTCGCAGCGGTTTCCGGTGATGAACCTGCGCCCGCCGCTGAAATGGTTGATGGTCAGGCGGCAGTTGTTGGTGCAGCCCTTGCATTTGGCCATAGTCGTGGAATATTCGAGGGCCTCGATGTCCCCGATGGAGAGCATAGACGTCCCCTCGCAGCCCGCGCAGCGCTCCCTTGCGATCAGAGCCGCGCCGAACGCGCCCATGATCCCGGCGATATCCGGGCGGATCGCCTCGCACCCGGCGATTTTCTCAAAGCTTCGCAGCACGGCATTGTTGTAGAACGTGCCGCCCTGCACCACGATATGCTTCCCGAGCTCGGAGGCGTCGGAGACCTTGATGACCTTGAACAGCGCGTTTTTGATCACGGAGTAGGCAAGCCCGGCAGAGATATCCGCGACCTCCGCGCCCTCCTTCTGCGCCTGTTTTACTTTGGAATTCATGAACACCGTGCAGCGCGTCCCCAGGTCGATGGGATGGCGCGCGAAAATCGCCTCGTGCGCAAAATCCTCCACGGAGTAGTTCAGGGATCTGGCAAAGGTCTCGATGAAAGAGCCGCAGCCAGAGGAGCAGGCCTCGTTTAGCTGTACGCTGTCCACGGTCTGGTTCTTAATCTTGATGCATTTCATGTCCTGTCCGCCGATGTCGAGGATGCAGTCTACGTCCGGCTCAAAAAACGACGCCGCATAGTAGTGGGCCACAGTCTCGACCTCGCCCTCGTCGAGAAGGAGCGCCGCCTTAATCAGCGCCTCCCCGTATCCTGTGGAGCAGGAGTGGACGATCTCGACCCCCTGCGGAAGCTTAAGATAAATGTCTTTGATCGCGGCAATTGTCGTTCCAAGCGGGTCGCCGTCATTATTGTGGTAGAAGGCGTAGAGAAGCGTGCCGTCCTCGCCCACAAGGGCGGCTTTCGTGGTCGTAGAGCCGGCGTCGATGCCGAGGAATGCCCTGCCCCGGTAGCTTGCCAGGTCCTTAACCGGAACCTGGTGCTTCGCGTGGCGGTCTGTAAACTCCTTATATTCCGCCTCTGTCGCGAAAAGCGGCTCCATCCGGTCCACCTCGAAATCCATGTGGATCTTGTTGTCTAAGCGCCTCTGCATCTCCCGCAGCGGCACATCGAGGTTTTTCTCTGAGTTTAACGCGGAGCCGATGGCGGCAAACAGATGGGAATGCTTCGGCGCGATCGTATGCTCGTCGTCGAGCTTCAGCGTGCGCACGAACGCTTCCCGCAGCTCGGACAGAAAATGTAAGGGCCCGCCGAGGAACGCCACATGCCCCCGGATCGGCTTGCCGCAGGCAAGGCCGCTGATGGTCTGGTTGACGACCGCCTGGAAGATGGACGCCGCCAGGTCTTCCTTTGCCGCGCCCTCGTTGATCAGGGGCTGGATGTCTGTTTTTGCAAATACGCCGCAGCGCGCCGCGATGGAATAGAGCGCCTTATAATTTTTCGCATATTCATTTAACCCGGCGGCGTCCGTCTGCAAAAGGGACGCCATCTGGTCGATAAAGGAGCCGGTGCCCCCGGCGCACACGCCATTCATGCGCTGCTCCACATTGCCCCCCTCAAAGTAAATGATCTTCGCGTCCTCCCCGCCGAGCTCGATCGCCACGTCCGTCTGCGGCGCGTAGTCCTGAAGCGCCGTGGACACGGCGATGACCTCCTGCACGAACGGAACACCCAGGTGCTTCGCCAGCGTAAGCCCGCCGGAGCCGGTGATGACCGGGGAGGCATGGATGGTTCCTAGCTTATAGATGGCGCGCCCGAGAAGGTCGGACAAGGTTTCCTGTATATTGGCAAAATGACGCTCGTAATCAGAAAATACAACCTCGCCGGAGGCGTCCAGAACGGCGATCTTAACAGTGGTCGAGCCAATGTCGATGCCGAGAGTATGTATTTCTTTCTGGTTCATTATGATGTACTCCTGTCTGTGATCCAAAACATTCTTATGTAATCTGGCATATCTTATATGACTGTAACATTATACGACAAAAAAATTAAAAATACAATTTGCAAATAACTGGAAGCCCATAAAATATGTATAAAATCCCCGGAATCTATGCAGGCGGAATTGACAAACATTTTCTGAAAAGGTAGAATGACTACAGTATCAATAATTCTGGAATTCTGGAAAGCAGGGTGTGTATGTATGAACTGGTTAGATAAGCTGGAACGCAAATTCGGGCGCTACGCGATACCGAACCTGATGTATTATATCATCATCCTTTATGGGGTGGGATTCGTGCTGAACCTGATAAGCCCCTCCTTTTATTATCAGTATCTCTGCCTTGATGTGGGCGCGATCCTGCAGGGGCAGGTGTGGAGGGTCGTCACGTTCATTGTCCAGCCGCCGTCCGACAGTATCATTTTTATCGTGTTCGCGCTGTATCTCTACTATATGATCGGCGTGCAGCTTGAAAGGGCGTGGGGGGCGTTCCGCTTTAACCTCTACTTTTTCTCCGGGATGTTTTTCCATGTCCTGGCGGCGTTCATTTTGTATTTTATCATGAAGACGCCTCTGCCGATGAGCGCGTGGTATCTGAATATGTCGCTGTTCTTTGCCTTTGCGATGCTGTACCCGGATATGCAGTTCCTTTTATTCTTCGTGATCCCGGTGAAGGTGAAGTGGCTTGCGCTCCTGGACGGGCTTTACTTTGCCTACACGGTGCTGCAGGCGTTCCTCCCGGCATACGGGGGCGGAGTGTACGGCGCGGTCTATAAGGCGAATGCGGTCGCCGCCGTGGTATCTATCTTAAATTTCCTCATCTATTTCTTCAGCTCGAAGCGGGTAAGGCCCTATTCGCCGAAGCAGATGAAGCGCAAGCAGGAATTTAAGAGAAATGTGAAACGTGCGGCGAGGCAGATGGACTATGGAAACGGCGCGAAGCATAAATGCGCGGTCTGCGGCAGGACGGAGCTTGACAGCCCGGAGCTTGAGTTCCGGTTCTGCTCGAAATGCAACGGGAATTATGAATACTGCCAGGATCATTTATTTACCCATACACATGTGAAATAAACTTGTAGCAGGAAGGAGAGGAAGATGAAGAAGACGAAGATCATCTGTACGATGGGGCCGAGCTCTGACGATGAGGCGGTGATGAGGAAGCTCGTGAAAGACGGGATGGATGTCGCCCGGTTTAACTTTTCGCACGGCACGCATGAAGAACAGAAGGTGCGCATGGATATGCTCAAGCGCATCCGCGACGAGGAGAAGAAGCCAATCGCAATCCTTCTGGACACGAAGGGCCCGGAAATCCGCACCGGGACGCTGCAGGGCGGGAAAAAGGTGCAGCTTGCCGAAGGGGCCAGCATTACGCTGACTACACAGGAAATGGAGGGGGACGCCGGGAGGGTGTCTATCTCCTATGCCGGGCTTGTGGAGGACGTGCAGGCGGGAAGCAGGATCCTCATTGACGACGGGCTGATTGAACTGAAGGTGACAGGAAAGAGCGATACGGACATCCACTGTAGGGTCGTCAACGGCGGGGAGCTCGGAGAGCGCAAGGGCGTGAACGTGCCGGACGTGCCGGTGCGCCTGCCCGCGATCACGGACAAGGACCGGGAGGATATCCGGTTCGGTGTGGAGCAGAAGATTGACTTTATCGCCGCGTCGTTCGTGCGCAACGCGGAGTGTATCTTAGAGATCCGCACATTCCTGAAGGAGTGCCATGCGCCCTATATCCCGATCATCGCGAAAATTGAGAATGGAGAGGGCATCCGCAATATTGATGAGATCGTGCGCGCGGCGGACGGCGTGATGGTGGCGAGAGGAGACCTGGGTGTGGAGATCCCGGTCGAGGAGGTGCCGTATCTGCAAAAGCTCCTGATCCAGAAATGCAGCGACAACTATAAGCCGGTCATCACGGCGACGCAGATGCTCGATTCCATGATGCGCAATCCGCGCCCGACAAGGGCGGAGGTGACAGACGTTGCCAATGCGGTCTATGACGGGACGGACGCGGTGATGCTATCCGGCGAGACTGCGGCTGGCAAATACCCGGTCGAGGCGCTTCAGATGATGGTACATATCGTGGAGAATACGGAGGAGCATCTGGATTATAAATCCATCCTCAGAAAGGATGAGGAACGCCGCATGAAGAGCGCTTCCAGCGCACTCGCTTATGCTACGGTGACGACGGCGGAGAGCATGAGGGCAAAATGTATCATCACGCCTACTGTGTCTGGCGCGACGGCGCGGGTGGTCTCCAAATTCAAGCCGAAGACAGAGATCATCGGGATGTCGCCGAGCGAGGCGACGCTACGCCGGATGCAGATGTTCTGGGGCGTGAGGCCGCTCCGGTCGGTCGAGGCCGCATCCACGGAGGACGTCTGCGCCGGGGCGATCGACCTGGTGTGCGCCAAGCAGCTTGCGGAGACGGGGGACGTCGTGGTGCTGACTGCCGGAATTCCATCCCCGGCGGTCAGCGGGCAGAGGACCGGGGTCAGTAATATTATGAAGATTACAGTAATTGACTAAGTAAATGTTGACAGGTGACGCATGCTGCCGTATAGTGTTCCCTGAAAGAACTACTAATGCTTTTGGGGATAGGTGGATACGATGGAAGGTAAGACATTTGTTGAGCGGTTGATGGAATTTGGCCTGACGAGGCAGGAGGCGAGTATTTATGAGTGCCTGTTGGAGGAGGGCAAGATAACGGGCTACGAGGTGGCGAAGCAGATCGGCATCTCCCGCTCCAATGCATATAATTCGCTGGCAAGCATGACGGAGAAGGGCGCCGCGTCTGTGGTGGAGGAGGGCGCGACAAGAAAATATGCCCCGACGCCTTTAGATGAATTCTGCAAGAACCGTATCCGCAAGCTGCAGGACTCCAGACAGTGGCTGGAGCTGCATATGCCGGAGCAGAAAGCTTATGTCGAAGGATATATCACGGTCGAGGGCGCGGAGCATATCCTGAACAAGATGCGCAACCTCCTGGCGAAGACAAAGGAGCGGGTCTACATCTCCTGCACGAGAAATTACCTGCTTCTGTTCGTCGAGGAGCTTGACCAGCTGATCCGCGCAAAGAGGCAGGTCGTGATCATCACCGACCAGCCGGTGCATTTTCCCAGCGCAAAGGTCTATGTTGGCGAGCCGAGGCAGATGCAGGTGGGGATCATTTCGGATTCCAGATATGTCCTGACCGGGGAGTACGGGGAGGGCAGCATGAATACCTGCCTGTATTCCGGGCAGAAAAATTTTGTAGAGCTATATAAGCGCGCCCTTGCAAATGAGATCAAGCTGTTGGCGATGCGAGAGGAGAAAGACAGAAAATGAAGAAACAGCCATTTGTGACAAAGGAAAAGCTGGAAGAAATCGTAAAAGAATATCCGACCCCGTTTCATCTGTACGATGAGAAGGGGATCCGCCAGAATATAAAGGCACTCAAGGAGGCGTTCGCCTGGAACCCGGGATATAAGGAATATTTCGCGGTCAAGGCGACGCCAAATCCATTTTTAATCAATATATTGAGGGAATACGGCTGTGGCTGCGACTGCTCCTCCTACACGGAGCTTATGCTGTCGGACGCCGTGGGCGCGAAGGGGGAGGATATCATGTTTTCCTCCAACGACACGCCGCCGGAGGAATTTGTGTACGCGGACAGGCTCGGCGCAATTATCAACCTGGACGACATTACGCACATCGATTTTCTGGAAAAGACCACCGGACATATCCCGGAGATGATCAGCTGCCGCTACAATCCGGGCGGGCTTTTTAAAATCAGCAACGACATCATGGACAATCCGGGGGATTCCAAGTACGGGATGACCACGGAGCAGCTTTTTGAAGCGTTTTGTATCCTGAAGGGAAAGGGTGTGAAGGAGTTTGGCATCCATGCGTTCCTCGCCAGCAATACGGTGACGAACGAATATTACCCGATGCTGGCGAAGGTGCTGTTCGAGGTCGCAGTGAAGCTCCAGCGCAAGACGGGCGTCCACATCCGCTTCATCAACCTGTCGGGCGGCATCGGCATCCCCTACACGCCTGACCAGGAGCCCAACGACATCCGCGCCATCGGGGACGGCGTGCGCAGGGTCTATGAGGAAGTCCTGGTCCCGGCGGGCATGGGCGACACAGCGATCTATACGGAGCTTGGGCGCTTTATGCTGGGGCCTTACGGCTGCCTTGTGACAAAGGCGATCCATGAAAAGCATATCTACAAGGAATATATCGGCGTGGACGCCTGCGCGGTCAACCTGATGCGCCCCGCCATGTACGGCGCGTACCACCATATCACGGTGGCGGGCAAGGAGGACTGGCCGTGCGACCACAGGTATGACGTGGCGGGCTCGCTGTGCGAGAATAACGACAAGTTTGCCATCGACCGGATGCTCCCGAAGGTGGAGCGGGGCGACCTGCTCGTGATCCACGATACCGGCGCGCACGGGTTTTCGATGGGGTATAATTATAATGGGAAGCTTCGGTCCGCGGAGCTTTTGCTTAGGGAGGACGGGAGCGTGCAGCTGATCCGCAGGGCGGAGACGCCGGG
>CAZFSW010000032.1:6725-9039 GCA_964521655.1 uncultured Dorea sp. | reverse complement strand
ACACGGCGGCGACCGTAAATAACGGCAAATTCAAATTTATCGGAATTATAGAGCTTGTTTAGTGTATTTAGCTCGTTTTCTCTTCCTATGAACATAGGTGAACCTCCCCATAGAAAATTCGTGCTTTACGATTTACTTAATTATGCTCCACAAGGATAGAATCGTCAATAGCTTTTTTGAAATTTACTAAATTATGATTTACTAAATCTAAAAACACGGCTACTTTTATTAAACGATTTGGTGGATTCCGTCAACACACTTTTGAGATCCACCGATTCATGTAATGGATGGACGTTCCTGTACCGCTCGGTGAGACTCATCATCGAAAGCCACCGAACCGGCAAAAAAGCGCCTACAGCTCCTTCTTCTCCATGATCCGCAGGGACGCCAGATAGGACGCGCCGGCAGCCGCCGCGGTGATCAGCGCCCCGGCCGCCAGAAGCTGCGGGTAACTCATACTTTCTAATTTGGCAAAGACAGCATCTGCGGAAACGCCGAAGCTTTCGCCGATTTTTGCTGCCATAAATACCAGCGCCCCGATAGCGCCCAGCACGATGCCCATTGCAATCTTCCCCCTGTCCGCCTCAAATTTTAGCTGCAGCGGTATGCAAAGCCCCAGATAGACATCGATGCACAGGATGCTTGCCGCCACCGCCCACGCCCACTCCTCCACGGGATAATCCATACGCCTTAAGGATACGGCAACCCATGCCGCCGCCGACACGGCGAGGAGCGCCACGCCGGACATGGCCGCCCCGAAGAGATATTTTTCCTTTACATAGGCTTTCCTGCTGACCGGAAGCGTCAGAAGATACGGCAGCCCGTTCTCGTATTTGTCATAAGAGATGGTCGTCAGCGTAAACGTCGCGCACAGGATGGACGCATAGCTGATCGCAAAAGCCGGGCTTCCATAATATCCTAATATCCCCGCGACAACCAGGCCAATGATTAAGAAAAACGATTTCTGCCCTTTCAGCAGCATGATATCCTTGAGCAGCAAACCTTTCATCAACCCTCACCTCCCGCCATGATCATAATCACCTCGTCAATGGAGCCTTTCTCTACAACCACCTGCGGATAATTCTCCAGATAGAACTGCTTCTGGTCTGTCAGGCAGCTATATCCGAACGCCTCCCTCCTGCTGCGCAGAAGATAGCTCTTGTCCAGCTCCTCATACTGCTCCCGCGTCACCTTCAGCATGCCATAGCAGTCTGTCAGCACGTCCGTCTCCTCGTGCAGGACGATTTTCCCATTGTCGATCATGTAAATGTCGTCGCAGAACCCCTCCAGATCAGTGGAAATATGGGAGCTTATGAGGATCGACCGGTCTCCCGCCTCCATGTATTCCCGCAGAAGCCCCAAAAGCTCATCCCTTGCCACCACATCGAGGCCCGCCGTGGGCTCGTCGAGCAAAAGCAGCCTGGAATCGTGGCAGATGGCCGCCAGCACATGGAACTTTCGCTTCATTCCCGTCGAATATTCCTTGAGCTTCTTATTCATCGGAAGCCCGAACTCTTCGCATCTGCGGCCAAACTCCTTCCGGTCAAAGCCCTCGTACAGGCTGCCTAACACGGCCGCGATATCCCGCGCAGTAAGATAGCCGCTAAAGCCCGAATCCGAGAGCGTGACCCCGATCCTCTGCCGGTCTTTTAAGGACAGCTCTGAAACCGGCTTCCCGAACACCTCCGCCGTCCCCGCATCTATCCCAATAAGCCCCATACACGCCTTGAACGCCGTGCTCTTGCCCGCGCCGTTCCTCCCGATCAGCCCTGTCACGCAGCCTTGCGGGACCTCCATCGTACAGTCGAGGGTAAAATCCCCATATTCCTTTCTCACATGTTCCAATCGCAGCATAAGCCTAATCCTCCAAAACAATCTCGAATAATTCCCTGAGCTCCTGCCTGCTCATCCCGCAGCTCTTCCCTTTGCGGATCGCCGTCTCCAGGTCTGCCTCCACTTCCTTTCTCTTCTCCTCTAGCATAAGCTGCTGGTTCGCGAAAGCGACAAAGCTTCCCTTGCCGTGGACCGTGACGATGAAGCCCTCCTCTTCCAGCGCGTCATACGCTTTCTTCACCGTCAGCGCGCTGACCTTCTGCTCCTTCGCCAGCGCGCGCACAGAGGGAAGCGGTGTGTCCGCCTGCAATTCCCCCTGCATGATCCCCGCCCTGATCTGCTCTGCAATCTGCTCGTAGATCGGCTGCATAGAGGAATGATTGATGATCATCTTCATGATTTCCCTCCTTTGCTGCAAACAGTATAAAACAGTTGGCAACTGTTGTCAACTGTTTTATACTGTTTATTTTATTTTTTTGAA
>CAZFSW010000032.1:0-6625 GCA_964521655.1 uncultured Dorea sp. | reverse complement strand
CTCTAACAAATCTTATAAATCCACCCCTCCGGCGCCTTGATATGTCCCATCTGGATTCCGGTCAGCGTGTCGTACAGCTTCTTTGTCACCGGCCCCATCTGCTCCATCCCAGACGGGAAACAGATCTCCTTCCCGTGATCCACGATCTTTCCTACCGGCGAGATGACCGCCGCCGTCCCGCACAGGCCGCACTCGGCAAAGTCCTTCACCTCGTCAAAGTATACTTCCCGCTCTTCGGCCTCAAGCCCCAGATATTCCTTCGCCACATACATGATGGAACGCCTGGTGATGGATGGGAGGATGGTGGCGGATTTCGGCGTCACCACCTTGCCGTCCTTCGTCACAAAGATAAAGTTCGCGCCGCCGGTCTCCTCCACCTTCGTCCTCGTCGCCGCGTCGAGGTACATATTCTCATCGTAGCCCTGCTCATGCGCGTCCACGATCGCGTGCAGGCTCATCGCATAATTGAGCCCCGCTTTCACATGGCCTGTCCCGTGCGGGGCGGCCCGGTCAAAATCACACACCCGGATCGTGATCGGCTTCGCTCCGCCCTTGAAGTACGGGCCTACCGGCGTCGCAAATACGCGGAACTGGTATTCGTCCGCAGGCTTTACCCCGATCACCGCATTTGAGCCGAACATATACGGGCGGATATAGAGCGTCGCGCCGGAGCCATAAGGCGGAACATACGCTGCATTTGCCTCCACGACCTGCCTTACCGCCTCCACGAAACGATCCTCCGGGAACGGCGGCATCTCCAGCCTCTTCGCCGTATTCGCCATCCGCTCCGCGTTCAGATCCGGGCGAAATGTCACGATATCCCCATTTTCCGCAGTATAAGCCTTTAAGCCTTCAAAGCAGGTCTGCGCGTACTGCAGCACGCAGGCGCATTCATTGATCACCACATTCGCGTCGGATGTGAGCGCGCCCTCATCCCACGCCCCGTCCCTGTAATTGGACACATACCTTTTATCTGTCTGCATATAACTGAATCCGATATTTGCCCAGTCTATATTTTTTTTCTCCATGTTCCCAGTCCTCCGTTCCTCTTCCTAAAATGTCAGGCATGTCATAAAGCCAATCTCCCACTTTCGCGCAAGCGCAGAGCAGGAGCTTACTTTTTGCCCCAGTACCATTATGTTCGTGTATGTAGAAATTATAGCGCAAGGTCTAAATTATGGCAAGCGTTAGTTTTGTGGCCTTAACCCATCATCAAAAGTCAATGGGATTGCGGCCACGTTCTTTCAAGAATGTGCGCGGTTTTTTGCAAAATACGCTCATCGGTCCATCCTGCTGATATACTCGATCCCGACGCTTCCGCCCCGCACCACCTCGATGCTTTTGAACTCCTCCTTCATCAGCTTCACCACCGCGTCATTCTTCGTCGCAGTCTGGACAAATTCCAGAAGCAGGCTGTCCCTTCCGTAATCGATCACCTTCGCCGCCTTAAATGTCTCCGCAATCTGGAAGCACTCCACCTTGTCCTCGGAGGTGCATTTCTTGACCTTAATATACATCAGCTCCTTCATCCGCACAAAGATGTCGGTAAAATCAATGACCTTGATGACCTCCACGAGCCGGTTTAACTGCTTCTTGATCTGCTCAAACGTCTCGTCGTCGCTGGTCGTGGCGATCGTCATCCGGGAGATGGTCGGGTCTTCCGTCGTCCCCACGGTCAGGCTGTCAATATTGTACGATTTTGCGGAGAACAGCCCGGATATCTTGGACAGGACGCCGTCCTGATTCTCCACATACAGCGAAAGCCAGCGTTTTTTCATGCTATTCATATCCTCTCCACCCTCCTAACTATCCATAATCATGTCTTCCAGCGTGCCGCCCGGCTGGATCATCGGGTACACCAGATCCTCCGGGTCAATCTCAAACTCAATGACCGTCGGCGTTTTCACGCTCTTTTTCGCCTCCTTAAGCGCAGGGCGGATCTCCTCTTTCCTCGTGACCCTTATGCCCTTCGCCCGGTAGCTCTCGGCAAGCTTTACGAAATCCGGCGTATACTCGGGACATTCCACCTCCCCGCACCTGCCCCTGCAGGCCGCGCCTGAGCGCAGGCAGGTCATAGAATAGCGTTTTCCGTAGAATAATTTCTGCCACTGGCGCACCATCCCGAGATTATTGTTGTTGAAAATGCAGGAGATAATCGGCAGCTCTTCCAGCACGGCTGTCGCCAGCTCCTGGATATTCATCTGCATCCCCCCGTCCCCGGAGATGGAGATGACCGGCACGTCAGGATTGCCGATCTTCGCGCCGATGGCCCCCGGGAGCCCGTAGCCCATCGTCCCCAGCCCGCCGGACATCAGGAAGCGCTTCTTCTCTGTAATCTCCGCGAACTGCGCCGTGAACATCTGGTGCTGCCCCACGTCCGCCACAAGGATGCATTCCTCGAACATCTCATTGATGGCGTCCAGCACATCCTGCGGGGTCAGGGAGGCTTTCTTCTTCATCTTAAGCGGGTGCTCCTTTTTCCACTCTTCAATCTGCGCCAGCCATTCCGGCATACGGTATTCCTCCACATATTCCAGCATTTTTTCAACCGCTTCCTTCGCGTCCGCCACAATCGGCACATCTACCTGGACATTTTTGGAGATCGCCGCCGTGTCGATGTCGATATGGACGATCTGCGCGTGCGGCGCAAAGGAATGGAGCTTCCCCGTGATCCTGTCGTTGAACCTTGTGCCGATGGAAAAGAGCAGGTCGCACTCATTGACCGCCATGTTGCAGGCATACGCGCCGTGCATCCCCAGATTGCCGATATAGAGCGGATGCCTCGTGGAAATCGCCCCGCGCCCCATGACCGTCGTCACCACCGGGACCTGCGTCTTCTCCACCAGCGCAGTAAACGCGGCGTTCGCGCGGGCGATATTGACGCCGCCGCCCGCAAGGAAAAGTGGGCGCTTCGCCTTGCTGAGCATCTTAACGGCCCGTTTGAGCTGTCCGATATGTACGCCTGTGCTGGGCTTGTAGCCGCGGATATTGACCTCGTCCGGATACTCCGCGCTCCCGGGCTCCGCCATCATGTCCTTCGGCAGGTCGATGAGCACCGGTCCCGGCCGCCCCGTCCGGGCGATATAAAATGCTTCCTTAATGATCCTCCCCAGGTCCTCCCTCTTCTTCACCAGCACCCCGTACTTCGTGATACTGCGCGTGATGCCGACAATATCGACCTCCTGAAATGCGTCATTTCCGATGAGATGCCTCGCCACCTGGCCCGTAAAGCACACGAGCGGGACGCTGTCATAATACGCCGTCGCAAGCCCCGTGACCAGATTCGTCGCCCCCGGCCCGCTCGTCACAAGGCACACCCCCACCTTTCCCGTGGAGCGGGCATAGGCGTCCGCCTCATGGACGAGCGCGATCTCCTGCCTCGGCAGGATGACCTTCGTATAGTCCTGCCGGTACAGCTCGTCGGCAATGTCGAGGTTACACGCGCCCGGATAGCCAAAAAGCGTGTCCACACCCTCCTCTTTCAATGCTTTCACGAGCAGCTTGTTGCCGCTGATCTTCTTCATATCCATACCTCCTTTTACATTCCCCAGGCTTGCCCTACGCATATGCGCATCTATGCCGGGCATTTTTATCTTATAGGAAAGCTTATATATCAGGCCCCTGCGCATAAGAAAACGCCCCAAGCCGTAAAGCTCAGGGCGAATATGTATCCGTGTTACCACCTGAATTCATAGAATCTCTCTATGCGCTCTGCCGGTACGGGAACATTGCCATCTTGTCCGCTTTGTTCCGATACCGCTTCCCTGTAACGCGGGAATCACGTTGAAGCCTACTTGGAAGCCCGGAAACTCCCGCTTCCTTTCGGTCCACTGCTCGAGGGCTACTTCCATAAATCCTTCACGGGAACTTCCAGCATCCGTCCCCTCTCTTTGCTTCCGGTACTTATGTACTCCTCCCTGTCCCTGCATTTGCCTGTTCAAGAATTGTACTCATTATAGTAGATAAGGCGGGGACTTGTCAACCTGTTTTGGAAAATATTCAGTGGCGCGCCTGACGGCATCCCTCTTTTGTCCCCGCGATTTTTTGCGCGATCTTCCCCCACGAGAGCCCGCCCACATCCGCTTCCCTCGTCTGCCGCTGCCGGATGCTCGCCGCAAGAGCATTGGCAAGCCTCCGTTCAAAGTCCGGCAGACACTCCGGCACAGGCTCGTCCGTTTGCCGCATCTTAGGGAGCGCCACATAGCGGATATCCGCTCCCGGCACAGCCGCGTGCATCCATTCCCTGACTCCCGGCAGGTCAGTCATGACCACCCGGTCCCCGCACGCGAGCGCCTCCACCGCCGTCAGCGGGATCCCCTCATAAAAGGAGGGCAGCACAAAGATATCGCACTCATTATACACCTTCGCAAGCTCCGCCTGCGATAGCTTCCCCAGGAACATCACCTCATACGGGCTTTCCTTCGCCAGACGGCGGATTTCTCCATATTCCGCTTCATTTCCCGCGCTTCCCGCGAGATATACCTTGAGATCCTCCCTCAAAGCATCCAGATAAGACAGGCTTCGAAGCAGGCTTGCCACGCCCTTCTTCTCTGCGATCTTCCCCGCGAATACGAGGCGTGTCACGCCGTCCTGCGCTTTTGCCCCTGTCCTGCAGAATATCTCGCTGTTATAGCCGGCGCCGACCCTGGTAATCTTCGCGCAGTCCACGCCGTAAATCTCCCGCGCGCCCTCCTCCTGCGCTCTTTGCAGCACAAAGATGTGGTCAAGCCCGCGTATCTGCTCCCGGATATAATCCCGCTCAAGCTCCGTCTTCTGCATCTGCCTCAGATCCGTGTTGTGGCAGATGCCGTACACCGTATGCCCCGGAAAATGCTCCCGCACAAGCGCGGTCAGCAGGTACAGGTGATGGCAGAGGATGATATCCGGCTTAAGATCCCCCACCGCCTTTTCTATCACCGCAAGGAACGCGTCCCGGAACTGCCCCGTCATCTCCGGCGTCATATCGCAGTACCTCGTGCTCGGATAGGGCATCTCGTCCGACATTCCCACAATCTTATACGGCAGCTCCCCACTGTCAAAATAAACTGGGTAGAATGCGGTATTTTCCGGGAGCTCCACGATATCATTTTCATAGACCCCCGCCACGACCGCCTGCTCGTAACCCAGCCTTGCATACTCCTTCACAAGCTCCGTCAGATAGACCCCGCTCCCCGTGCTGTTCGGCTTCTGCGCAGTAATACTTAGTATCCTCATTCCTTCGCGGTCCTTTCATAAACGGTAAAATAAAATTCCAGGTCAAAGCACGTCTGCTCCTCGCTGGTCTTCGTCATCTCCCAGTCCTCGTCCGCGTCGAGATCCGGGAAATATGTGTCCGCGTCAAAGACGTGGTCGATCCTCGTCACATACGCCCTCTGGCAATACGGAAGCATAGCGCGGTAAATGCTCTCGCCACCGATCACAAAGATGTCGCCCTCATATTTCTTTGCCTCGTTAAGCGCCTCTGTGATGCCGTGGACAACCACCGCGTCTTTTACTTTATAATCCTTATTCTTCGTGATCACGATATTGACCCGGTTCTTTAGCGGCTGCCCCTGCGGGAAGCTCTCCAGCGTCTTCCTCCCCATGATCACAATATTTCCCCTTGTCGTATCGCGGAAGAACTTCATATCTGACGGGATGCTCCACATCAGCCTGTTATTCTTCCCAATCGCCCAGTTTTTGTCTGCCGCCACGATGATATTGACCATGATTTTTGCCCTCTTCCTGTGCGTTTCCTGCGCGTTCCTTATACCGCCACCGGTATATTCCTGATCTGCTCGTGTGTCTGATAATCGGCCAGCATCACGTCGTCCGCCGTAAAATCATAAAAATCCTTCACTTCCGGATTGAGCCAGAATCTCGGCGCAGGGTAAGGCTCCCTCTGGATCAGCTCCTCAACAAGCGGGATATGCCGGTCGTAGATATGCGCGTCCGCAATCACGTGGACAAGCTCCCCCGCCTCCATGCCGCACACCTGCGCGAGCATATAAATCAGCACGGAATACTGGCAGACATTCCAGTTATTCGCGGTCAGCACGTCATTGGAGCGCTGGTTGAGGATCGCGTTCAGCACAAGCTTCTTTCGCCCCGGCTTTTTCGTCACATTAAAGGTCATACTGTACGCGCAGGGGTACAGGTTCATCTCGTGAAGATCCTGATGCACGTAGAGATTCGTCATAATCCGGCGGCTGTAGGGATTATGCTTCAGATCATAAATGACCCTGTCCACCTGGTCGAACATCCCTTCCCTGTACTGGTGCTTCACGCCCATCTGATAGCCGTATGCCTTGCCGATGGAGCCGTCCTCGTCCGCCCAGCTGTCCCAGATATGGCTTTTCAGCTCGTGGATATTGTTCGACTTCTTCTGCCAGATCCACAGAAGCTCGTCCGTGCAGCTCTTGACGGCGGTTCTCCTGAGCGTCAGCGCCGGAAACTCCCTGCTCAGATCGTACCGGTTCACCACGCCGAAGCGCTTCACCGTGTAGGCGGGCGTCCCGTCCTCCCACACCGGGCGCACTTTCTCGCCCCGTGTGTCCGTCCCATGATCTATGATATCCCGGCACATATTGATAAAAACCCGGTCCGCGTAACTCATGCAGTCATTCCTCCCCGTTTGATAGCCTGT
>CAZFSW010000031.1:0-9069 GCA_964521655.1 uncultured Dorea sp. | reverse complement strand
AGCGGCGGTCGTCATGGCGGTCGGCTTCATCGCCTGCACCTTTATCCCCTTTACGCTCTGTAAGGAGCGCGTGAAGCAGGAGGCCAGCGAAGGCGGGAATGGCCCCTCCGTCCTGGAGAGCCTGAAGAGCCTGGTGAAAAACAAATACTGGCTGCTGGTGGTGGTGTTTCTGTTCGTCCTGTACTTCTTGATGAGCACCCTGTTTGGCTCCCAGTTCTACTATGTCCAGTATGTGGTGGGCGACGTCAGCTCCTACGGCATAGTTTCCAGCGTAGTCCAGATCTTCCAGATCGGCTCAATGCTCCTGCTGGCCGCCTGGTTTATGAAAAAGTTCGGCAAGCGGGTGACTGCACTGGTGGGTATGGGGGTCGCCGTTGTGGCCTATCTTCTGACGGTCGTGGCTGGCTCTAACGTGACCCTCCTGGTGATCTCCAACGCCCTCAAGGGCGCGGGCTTCGGTCTCGGCGCCGCCACCATGTGGGGCCTGCTGCAGGATGCCATCACATACGGCCAGTGGCTCACCAACGTGCAGGCTGTCGGTATGGGCAATGCCGCCTCATCCTTTACCATGAAGGTCGGCTCAGGACTTGGCACCGCAGCCTTAGGCTGGATCCTCGGCGCCGGCAACTTTGACGCCGATCCCACCTCCGCTGCCGCCATTACCTCCCTGGGCTGGGCCTACACCTGGGTTCCGCTGATCGCCAGCGCCATCGCTATCGTCTGCCTGATCCTGTTCGACCTTGACAAAAAATACGACAGGGTCGTGGAAGACCTGGAAAACGGGAAATGGAAGGAGACAAGTGACTATAAGCTCTAAAAGGTAAGCGGTATGGAATTTGTCTTTAGATTCTGAAAAAAGACACGGGCGCGCCTGTGTCTTTTTTATGCGCTTGTATTTATGCGCCGGATAGGCTATACTTATACTCATATCGAGCCTTAGAAAATTTACCACGCTGTTTGAACATCTTATGTACCGGAACCCTCTGATGGCAGTGGAAAAACTGCGGTGATTGCCGCAAAAAACCCGCTGGCGAAATAAAAGTAAAGGAGCCAAACTGATCATGAAGCTTACATTTATCGGAGCCGACCATGAAGTGACAGGAAGCTGCCACTTTCTGGAAGCATGTGGAAAAAATATCCTCATAGACTGCGGCATGGAGCAAGGGCAGGACCTGTATGAGAACCAGGAGCTTCCCGTCGCGCCGGGGGATATTGATTTTGTCCTGCTGACCCACGCGCATATCGACCACTCCGGCCTGCTCCCCCTGCTCTGCAGACAGGGCTTTGAAGGAGAGATCGTCACAACCTTCGCCACCTCGGATTTATGCAACATTATGCTGCGTGACAGCGCGCACATCCAGGAATCTGAGGCGGAGTGGCAGAACCGCAAGGCAAAAAGAAGCGGCGCGCCGCAATACGAGCCGATGTATAAAATGGCGGACGCGGACGCAGCGATCCGTCTTCTCGCGCCCTGTGATTACAACCAGAAAATCGTACTGTGCAAAGGGATTGAAGTGCGTTTTACCGACGTAGGGCATCTGCTCGGCTCTGCTGCGATCGAGGTGTGGATCACGGAGGACGGTATATCAAAAAAAATCGTATTTTCCGGGGATATCGGGAACCTGGACCAGCCGATCATCCGAGACCCGCAGAAGGTTCGTGGCGCTGATTATATCGTCATAGAATCTACATACGGGAACCGCATCCACAGCGAGGAAAAGCCGGATTATGTAGGCGAGTTTGCCGCGATACTGAACGAGACCTTCGACCGGGGCGGCAACGTGGTCATCCCCTCCTTTGCCGTTGGGCGCACGCAGGAGCTTCTGTATTTTATCCGGGAAATCAAAGAGAAAAATCTTGTCCCGCGCTATCCCGGCTTTGAGGTCTATGTAGACAGCCCTCTGGCGATTGAGGCAACTCAGGTATTTAATAAAAATGTAAAATCCTGTTTTGACGAGGAAGCGCTGGCGCTGGTGGAAAAGGGCGTCAACCCCCTGATTTTCCCGGGGCTTAAGACCACCATCACCAGCGATGAGTCGAAGATGATTAATTTTGATGAAAAGCCAAAGGTCATCCTGTCAGCCTCCGGCATGTGCGAGGCGGGGCGCATCCGCCACCATCTGAAGCACAACCTCTGGCGGAGGGAATGCACGATATGCTTCGTCGGATATCAGGCGTTCGGCACACTGGGCCGCAGGCTCATCGAGGGCGCGGACAGCGTGAAGCTTTTCGGGGAGACGGTGGAGGTCAACGCGCAGATCAAGACCATCCGGGGCATCAGCGGACACGCGGACATGAACGGGCTTCTGGGGTGGCTCTCCGGCTTTGAAGACAAGCCGGAGCACGTATTTGTCGTACACGGCGAAGATACGGTCACAGAGGAATTTGCGCAGACGGTACAGGACCGCTTTGGATATCCGGCATTCGCACCATATTCCGGCGGCTGCGTGGACCTCGCCACGGGCGAGATCCTGTCGGAGGGCGTAAGAAAGCCAAAGAAAGCCGCAGAAAAGCCGTCGCAGGCAAGAAAGCAGACCGCATTTGCCCGCGTGGTCGCGGCGGCAAAGCGGCTGCTTGAGGTGGCATATAAAAATGAAGGGGTCGCCAACAAGGATCTGGCAAAATTTGAGGCGCAGATCCTGAATCTGGCGGATAAGTGGGACAGGTAAACTTATCAGGTGTCTGCCCGTGCAAGCACGGCAGACACTTTTCCTCGTTATTTTACCATCTCTTTTCTGAGCCTCTGCATGATCTTCTTCTCCAGCCTCGAAATATAGGACTGCGAGATACCCAGGATATCTGCTACCTCCTTCTGCGTCTTTTCCTCCCCGTCCGGCGTCCCAAGCCCAAACCGCATCCGCACGATCGTGCGCTCACGACCTGACAGCCTGTTGATCGCGCGCACCAGAAGCCCCCGCTCTACCTCCTGCTCTATATCCCGGTAGATCGTATCCTCCTCGGTGCCGAGAATATCTGACAAAAGCAGCTCATTCCCGTCCCAGTCTACGTTGAGCGGCTCGTCGATGGACACCTCCAGCTTCGTCTTGTTATTGCGCCTCAGATACATGAGGATCTCATTTTCAATGCAGCGGGAAGCATACGTGGCAAGCTTAATATTCTTCCCCGGATTAAAGGTATTGATTGCCTTGATAAGCCCAATCGTCCCGATGGAGATCAAGTCCTCCACTCCCACCCCGGTATTGTCGAACTTCTTCGCGATATAGACGACCAGCCGCAGGTTATGCTCGATCAGGAGCTTCTTTGCACCTTCCGACTCCTTCGTCCCCAGCTCTCCGATGACCTCCGCCTCTTCCTTCGCCTCAAGAGGAGGCGGGAGGATTTCTGAGCCTCCGATATAATGGATATCTCTTGCGTCCGGGAACAGAAACGTACAGAGATCCGGGATGACCCCCAGCCTGAACCCGCGCGGCATTGCTGCTTTTAACACCATATTAAGTCCCTCCTATAGTAAATCAGGATTCAAAAGTATCTCATAATCATCTGAAGAGATCTCCTCCTCACATATGGCGACGACCGGCTTCTCTATCCAGATCTTTGGCTTTTGGCATATGCACATCCGATCCAGCATCACTGCTGTCATCATGCCCTCTGCCCTCCCGACCGTATGATAGGGGATCAGCCAGCTCCCGGCTTCACCGTCTGCCCCCGCGCTGCCGGTTTGCCCCGCCGCATCCGCGATCCCCAGCCGCCTGGCTGTTTTTGCAGAAATAATGCTGACCGGTTTTGCCGTTTCCGGGTCGCGCAGCCGGTTTCCGGTATCGATGAGCGCCTCCAGCGTATTTTCCCGCCCTTTGCTTATCAGCCGCACCTCCAGGCGTCCCGCTCTCTCTCCTGCCAGATAGGAAAGGAGGTTCCAGATGCCGAGGCTTAACCAGTAGCCGCCCACTGCGAGGGCAAAAAAAAGGCTTAAGCGCCTCATGTACTGCCTGAATGCCCCCATAACCCCGCCCACGAGAAAGGCACTTATGTAAAGGAAGATACAAGCTTTCAGAAATGTTTGATTCCACCTGATTTTTAGTCCTGTTCTGACCATCAGGACGCTTCCGGCGATATGCAGCAATATGAATTTTACAAACGTATTCAGTCCGGGGATTACCATGATCACGCACGTGCTAAGCGCCCCTGCCACAGCCCCGATGCAGACGCTTCCACGTGTGGCAGGGCATTTCAGCATCCTTCGCACAAGGCTTAACAAAATGTAATCCATCATAAAATTGACAAGAAAAAATACGTCTATGTATAATTCATAGTACACATTCCACCTTCTCCTTCCTGATGATGGATCTATTATACGTGGGATAAGCAGAGGAATTTGTCAGATAGTGAAGGGAAAAAAAGAGTTTGTTTCGACAATCGGTCGGCGCATAAAAATAGGGACAGCCCAGACTGTCCCGAGATTAAAAAAATTTCCACCTATGCGGCTGTAACGCCCGCACAGGCGGAATATTTATTTTTTAAAGAAATCCGGTATCTTAATGGATTGCTCTTTCACCCGGCTCGTCGGGGTCTTCGGCACCTCCAGCGAGGGGGTCGTGCCGCCCGGCTGCCGTCTCGGAGCCGCCGTCTGCATCTGCCCGGAGCCTGTCCGCTTCGAAGCCATGCCGAGGTCGAGCTTCGGCACCTGCGCCTCCGGCTTCGGGGCCGCCGCCCTCTCATAACTGGCCTCCGACGGCTGCCTCGTGCTCTCCAGCCTTGACTTCAGCTTGGACGCGCTTCCCCCGACATTGTGCAGGCCCGTCGCGATTACCGTGATCGTCGCCTCGTCAGCCCTGGAATCGTCGTACATCGCGCCAAAGATAATATTTGCCTGCTCGCCCGCGAGCTCCTGTACATATTCTGCGGCGTCCGATGCATCCATCAGCGTGATGTCCCCGGATACATTGATGATCACATGGGACGCGCCGGCGATGGTCGTCTCCAAAAGCGGGCTCGCAACCGCCTGTTTCACCGCCTCCAGCGCTTTGTCGTCGCCCCTTCCCTGCCCGATGCCGATATGGGCGATGCCCTTGTCCGTCATGACCGTCTGGACGTCCGCAAAGTCAAGGTTGATAAGAGAAGGCACATTAATCAGGTCCGTGATGCCCTGAATGCCCTGCTGCAATACCTCGTCAGCTTTCTTAAGCGCCTCCGGCATCGTGGTACGCCTGTCCACCACCTCTAAGAGCTTATCGTTCGGGATGACGATCAGGGTATCGACGCTTTCTTTTAATTTCTCAATGCCCGCAAGCGCATTCGCCATACGGGTCTTGGACTCGAAACGGAACGGCTTGGTAACCACGCCTACCGTGAGGGCTCCCTGCTCCTTTGCGATGCGCGCCACGATCGGCGTCGCCCCCGTCCCGGTCCCGCCGCCCATGCCGCAGGTCACAAACACCATGTCCGCGCCCTTAAGCGCTGCGGATATCTCCTCGGAGCTCTCCTCTGCTGCTTTCTCTCCAACCTCCGGCCTCGCTCCCGCGCCAAGCCCTTTCGTAATCTTCTCCCCGATCTGCATAAGCGTCGGGGCCTTAGAAAGCTGGAGCGCCTGTTTATCTGTATTGATAGCTATAAATTCCACACCGGCAATCTGCTCGTCAATCATGCGGTTCACGGCGTTGTTTCCGCCTCCGCCAACTCCCACCACAATAATCTTTGCCGCTGCTTCCGACTCATTGGTTTTAATTTCTAGCAAGGGTTCCTCCTCCTTTGTCATAAATCCATATATATTCTATAATATAGATTTTTATTCAAAATAGCAATAGTATTCTGTAAATTTTGTTATTTTTCTTCACTGGTTTTCTTCCGCATTGCTCTGCGTGGGCTCTGTAACGCCCGTTTCCGGGAATTCCCCGATATCAAATGTAATCGTCTCTCTCCCCTCCGCATAATTTTCCAGATGAAGCGTCCCCTCCTGTCCATCCAGCTTTTCAAGGATTGGGGGGATCTGGGCTATTTTCTCCGACGTCACGGAATCCCCCAGCGCGATGCATACGTTCCCGACATAGACGAAAATCCGGCCGTCCCCGCAGATTACCCTGTCCGCCTCCAGCTCATACCGGGAAAGCTCCCCGGACGTCTCAAGGATTTTTTCAAATATTTCTTTATCCTCACTCGTGATAGGCTTGTACAGCTCCACATCACCCACGTCGATCCCTTCCACGCAGGGAACGCCCTCGATGTAAGAAACGTCCTCCTTCACAACTAGGCCCTCCGTATCAAAATACGCGTACTGGCTGTCCGCTGTGTATACATACCCGACAATCGGCTTCTCCTTCACCTCCACCTTCAGCTCCCACGGCAGGCTAAGCCCCACCTTTACTTCCTCCAGGCAGGGGAGCGTCTCCCCGTAGCCGAGCGCATAGCGGATGCAGACATACAGGCTGTTGGAGGAATAGCGGTCGCTCTGCACCATCTCTAATATCTGCTGGTCGCTGCAGTATTCATTTCCGTCAATCTGCACCTTCTGTATATGGAAAAATACAATAAGCGACAACGCGAGGATCGCAAGCCCCAGCACAAGCACGGTAAACGCATACAGCCTGTGGCCCTTTTTCCTGCGCCTGGGAGATGGTTCCTCCTCATATTCCTCTTCATAGTAGCCTCTCGCCATATCTATATTCCTCCTGGTGTACCATGATTGATGAAATCGTCAAAAAGTATTTTGATAATTATATCATAGCATTCTTGACACACTTAAGACAAGCCCCATTTCTATAAGAAGGAATACGACCGATGTTCCCCCGTAGCTGACGAACGGCAGCGTGATCCCCGTATTGGGGATAGTATTGGTCACGACGGCGATATTTAAGATGACCTGGATCATCATGTGCGCCATTGCCCCCGCCGCGATGAGCGCCCCGAACAGATCTTTTGCGTGGGCCGCGATCACGAAAAAACGCCAGATCAGGATTAAGAATAAAATCAGCAAAAAGCACGCGCCGAACAGCCCCAGTTCCTCGCACACGATGGAAAAGATCATGTCATTTTGCGCCTCCGGGACGAATCCCAGCTTCTGCACGCTCTCCCCCAGCCCGCGCCCGAACAGCCCGCCGGAGCCGATGGCGTAGAGCCCCTGCAGCGTCTGGTAGCCCTTCTCGTAATCCTCAGGGTTGCGCCAGATCGCAAGCCTTTCCAGGCGGTAGCTCTCCATCGCAAGAAATACCGCAAGGAAGCCCGCGCCAAGCGTTCCCATGAAGAGAAATTGCCCGTACTTCGGGCTGGCGATGAAGATCAGGATAACGCCAATACCCAGAATGATGATTGCCGTGCTTAGGTTGCTCGCCCCGACAAGCCCGACGATCGGGAGGAGGGACAGCATGATCTTCACCAGCGTCCGCATTTTCCCGATATCTCTGATATTCCTCGTGACGGCTGCGGCAAGGAACAAAATGACCGCCACCTTCGCAAATTCCGATGGCTGGAAAGAAAAAGGCCCCAGAGACAGCCATCTTTTGGAGCCGTTGTATTCTTCCCCCACAAACATCACTGCCAGAGACAAAAGGACAGCGACCAGATATCCCAGATACGCCGCGTGCCTCCACAGGTGATAGTCCATCCCCGCCACAAAGAACATACAGAGGACGCCAAGCCCTGTGGCAAAGAGCTGCTTCTTCAGATAGTAGAACGGATCATGGAACCTGACCTCCCCATTGTAAGCGCTCGTGCTGTAGAGGAGGACAAGCCCCATCATCACGATCAGCGCAAGCGTCACAAGCAGCGTATAGTCATACCTTCCCTTTTCCCCTTGTTCCAATTGATACGCACTCCTTATAAGGAATTTACAATCTTTTTGAATGTCTCTCCGCGTACCTCATAATTGGGGAACATCCCCCAGCTCGCGCAGGCGGGCGACAGAAGCACCGCATCCCCCGGCTCTGCGGCTTCCTGTGCCATATGGACCGCCTCTTCAAATGTATCTGCAAATGCATACTCATGGAAGCCGCATCTGTCCGCGTCGGCGGCAATCTTCTCCCTCGTCGCCCCCATGAGAATGAGCTTCTTTACCTTCCCGTCAAAGCTCTGTATCCACTCCGTATATTCGGAACCCTTGTCATATCCCCCGCCGAGAAGCACGGTAGGGCGGTTCATCGCCCGTACTGCCCGTATCGCGGCGTCCGGGTTCGTCCCCTTAGAATCATTGTAATAGGCGACCCCGTCCTTCTTGGCCACATACTCGATCCGGTGCTCCACGCCCCGGAAATCCTTCACCACGTCCCGGATCAGCTCCATCGGCACGCCGTACACAGCCGCCATACAGGCCGCCGCCATCACATTCTCATAATTGTGCGTCCCCAGTACCTGAAGCTCTGAGACCTTACACACCAGCGTCTCCTCCGGGTTTTTATAAATGATATCGCCCCCGTCAAGATAAATGCCTCTTACTAGTTTACGCTGGCTGCTGAAATATAGAACCTGGCATTTCAGGCGCTCCCCGAACCTGCGCATCCTCTCATCCTCGTAATTCAGAATGCAGAAGTCGTCCTCCGCCTGGTTGCGCGCGATATTTTCCTTCGCCGCGATATAAGCCTCCATCGTGTGATGGCGGTTCAGATGGTCCGGCGTATAGTTGAGGATCGCGCTCACTTTTGGCCGGAATGTGAGGATGCTCTCTAATTGGAAGCTGCTCATCTCCGCCACCGCGACCGAATCCTCCGTCATCTCCCCCGCCGCGACCGTATATGGATTCCCGATATTTCCGACCACAAACACATCCTTCCCCCTGTACCTTTTCATAATCTCCCCGAGAAGCGTGGTCGTGGTCGTCTTCCCATTCGTTCCCGTGATCGCGAGCACGTCGCCCTTCCCAAACTCATAGGCAAGCTCCACCTCGCCCATCACCAGAATCCCTTTTTCCCGCATCGTTTTAATAACCGGAAGGTCTGTCGGCACCCCCGGGCTTAGGACCACAAGGTGAAGCCCATCCATCACCCTCTCCGGGAGCTCCCCCGCCACGATCTCCGCCGCCACACTGTCGCCAAGCTCCGCGCGCGCCTTCTCCTTGTCAAGCTTCTCATTCCCGTCATACAGGATAACCTCGGCGCCCTGCCCCGCAAGAAGCCGCGCCGCCCC
>CAZFSW010000030.1:0-9340 GCA_964521655.1 uncultured Dorea sp. | reverse complement strand
CCTGTCATACGGGCAGAGATACCCGCGCTGCGATAGCGTACAGCACAAGCAGATGCGCCGGATAAAACAGGTAAAAGAAATATTTCACCTTCCTCCCCTGCCCGCCATTGTAAAGCGCGAGAAGCGGGGTCGCCAATACGCCGTAGCACTGGACGCATGGAAACCCATAGATCAGCCCATACATCAGATTCCAGCCCGCCCCTGTGCTAAGCCGCAGCGCTTTTCGCTCACGGAACAGATAGTAGGCCAAAATGAGCAGGATGCCTTTGCCGCCATAATCCGTGTGCAGAAGGGACGCGCCAAGCATAACGGACAGCGCCGCCAATATTTGCAGCGGGATACTTCTCTCTGCCCTTAGCAGAACCATCATAAGGACGCCGAGCGCCAGTGTAAAAAACACATTCTGCGCGGACAGATCTACAAGCCTCCCGTGAAACGCCAGGTCATACGGGATCTCCGAAACTGCCGCAAAGATTCCCAGCCGCAGCAGATAGCGGCGCGCGTCTCTCGTGTGCAGGAAGCCCTCTACGACCTGAAAACAGAAGATCGGGAACGCAAGCCTCCCGATGATCCGCAGAAACACCGCCTGCGGGAACAGCACCGCCCCGATATGGTCGATTGCCATCGAAATGACTGCGATACATTTAAGCTGAAACGAATTAAACCCCATCTGGCTGCCTTCCCGCAAGAAACATGACCGTCCTCGGCTCCAGGACAACTCTCCTCTGGTCGGCAAGGAGCCGCCCTGTATCCAGTATCCCTTCCTGCGTGGACGCCAGGAGATACCATTTTTTCTTTCCCGGAAGCGCCGGGAGCGCAAATTCATGCCCCAGCCAGTGCATATTGTAGATGACGAAGCAGTCGTCGCCCCCTGCGGCCGCCGCGCTGTAATACACGCCGAGCTGCCTGCTCGACACCTCCGTGGGCGCGCGCCACGCGGCCTCCCCGTGATAGGACACATCCGGCACCCCGCATCCTGTGCGGTCGATTCCCTGTGCCTCCTCTTCGGGGGCCAGCACCGGGTAGCTCTTTCTTAAGGCGATCAGTTTTTTCACAAATTCCGTCATCTCCCGGTCCTTTGCGCCAGTGCGCCAGTTGACCCACCCGACCCGGTTATCCTGGCAGTATGCGTTGTTATTGCCCTTCTGGGAATTGCCAAACTCATCCCCCGCCAGGAGGCAGGGCGTTCCCTGCGCCAGAAGCAGGAGGAAAAATGCGTTCCTCATCTGTGTTTTCCGAAGCTCCGCCACACTTTTTTTGCGGCTTGGCCCCTCCGCGCCGCAGTTCCAGCTATAGTTATAATCCGGGCCGTCCCGGTTGTCCTCCCCGTTTGACTCGTTATGCTTGCCGTCATAGGAAACCAGGTCATTTAAGGTAAATCCGGTACATGAAGTAATGGAATTAAAGATCCCTTCGCCGCCTGAATGATGGCGCAGCCAGTAGATGACGTCCCCGATCATCCCCTCGTCGCCCTTCAGGAAACGGCGCATTACATTCTGAAAGCCCTCCTGATGCTTCATAAGCTTCGTTTTTTTCAGGATCGGGTCAGCGCAGATGCTGTCCATCGACACGACGTAGGGATTGAGGATAAAGCCGTCGATGTGATATTCCATCACATAGAAACGCAGGCATTCCTCTGCCACAAGCCCCGGGATCCCCGGCGCAAACGGCATCTCCAGCACGACCTCGATCCCCGCCTGATGGCACGCTTTCACCATATCCTTTAACCCGCGCACTCCATCCCCGTCCGCAGAGTAGGCGCTCTTCGGCGCAAAATACCAGCCCTCGCCGTACCCCCAGAAGTTCGTATACCTTCCTTTTTCCTCAAACTCATAGACGGGCATACACTGAATCTGGTTGATCCCAAGCTCCTTCAAGTAGGGAAGCTTCTCTGTGACCCCCTGGAACGTCCCCTTATGTGCCGCGCCGGAGGAAGCGTCCTTTGTAAACCCACGGATATGCAGGGCATAGGCGATAACGGCATGATAGGGGATCTCAGGCGGCGCATCCTTCTCCCAGTCGTAGCTTTCTGCGCAGATCCGGCTCCTCACCTCATGCTTTGCCAGATCGCCCGCCCCAAGCCATGTCTCACGCCCCGAAAATGCTTTTGTATATGGGTCTGCATACACTGTCCCGTCAATCTCATAATTATATTCATATTTTGCAGGGTCCATTCCTGCAAATGCCGCCGCCCGCACCTCGCCTACTCCCTCTTCCATCGGGCAGGAGATATGCGGGCGTCTCTCCCCCTTTTCGTACAGCAGGAGGTTACACTCCTTCCCCTGCGGCGCCGCCACAGCAAAATTCACCAGATCCCCTGTAACTGTAACTCCCAATGGTAACGGTTTCCCCTTTTTTTTCTCCATACTCGTCCTTTCCGTCGTTTTTTACTGCCAGCCATCTGTCCCATACATATCAACGTTGTCGCTGTCAATCATAAATACTTCCTCGTAAGTCTCTTTTTCATAATCCTTTCCCTCCAGCATATTGATCGCGATCCTTGCAGCCGACTTTCCCATGTTGATGGGGGACTGCGCCGCAGTTCCCGCAATCTGCGTCCCCGCCTTTTTCAGCTCTTTTTTGATGTCCGGGGAACCGTCCACGCCATAGATGATCACATCGCTTCTCTCTTTCAGGTTTGCGGCGGTCTTCGCCCCCACCGCGAGCTGGTCATTCCCGCACATGAACGCCACGATCTCTTTCTCCTGATCCTCGTCCAGTATCTGCTCCGCCGCCTCCAGCGCCCGCTCCAGCTCCCCGCCGGTATCTGCCCTCGCCACGACCTCAAAGCCTTTCTCCGCTGTCGCAAGCGTCTCCTCAAAGCCGGTGATGCGGTCGTTGATGGAATTTTGCGTCGGGCATTCCAGGATGGCGATCTTGCCTCCCTCCGGGCAGCGTTTTATCAAATCCTCCCCGCAGATTACGCCCGCGCTGTAATTATCGGAGCCGATATAGGCGTCTACATAGTCCATTTCCTTTACCTGAGTGTCCACATTGATAATCTTGACCCCCGCTTCCTTCAGCGTCTCCAGCGAGGGGGTGATCGCTTCCCAGTCCACAGGGCTTAAAAGGATCGCCTCGATTCCCTCCTCAATCATCTCTTCAATCTGCGTCGCCTGGAGATCGGGATCGGTGCCCGGGTCCTTCGTGACCAGCTCATAGCCGTCGTTCTCTTCAAATATTTCCCTGGCAGCGTTTTCCAGCGTGATAAAATAAGGGTTCTCCATATCGATCGCAGAAAAGCCCACCAGATGCTTCTGCACTTCCTCCCCTTGCCCTTCTTCCTCCGCCTCTTCCGACGCCGCGTTGTCCTCCGGCGTCCCCACGGATTTTTTGCAGGCCGCAAGCACGGCGATGCTGATCATCACAAGGGCTAACACGCCAGCCCCTATCCGCTTTTTCATAATACTCCTCCTTCTATGTACGCCAATGCTCTTCTATTCTACAACATTTTTGCACTTTTGGCTACTATCTCCTTGCTTTTTCAGGACGGCTCTGTTACAGTTAAGTTATCTTTTGAAAAGGAGAGCCGATATGAGCGAATTGATGAACCAGGCTGAGGAGGACGAGATTATTACCGTCTCCCTGACTCTTGACGATGACGAGATCGTAAACTGCGCCGTCCTCACTACATACATGGTGGGGAACCGTGAATACATCGCCCTTCTCCCCCTGGATGAAAATGATGAGAATGAGAGCGGCGACGTATATCTCTACCGCTATACGGAGATACATGGGGAGCCAGCCCTTGACAACATTGACGATGACGAAGAGTACGAGATCGCCTCCGACGCTTTTGACGAGTGGATGGACGCCCAGGAATTTGAAGGATCAGGCGGGGACGAATAATTCCCCGATAAAGCGGGAGGGGCTTAAGCTCTTCCCGTTTTTTTCTTTTACACAGCTTATGGCAAGGCTTTTTTTCGCCCTTGTCACGGCGACATAGAAAAGCCGCCTCTCCTCCTCGATCTCTTCTTCTGTCTGCGCTTTCTTATAGGGCATGGCTCCCTCGTTTGCCCCGATGAGGAAGACCGCCTCATATTCTAAGCCCTTAGCGCCGTGCATCGTCAGAAGCCTCACGGCATTTTCCGGCGCCGCCCTGTTTTCGTCACGTTTCAGCCTGGATCTGCACTCCTTTACATGGGAAAGCCAGTCCGCGAGCGTCCGAAACTCTCCGGAGCGCTCCTGGAGCTCATCGAGCGTCCGGGCAAGCTCCCCGCCGTCTAATCCCCGCTCTGCGGCGTATTCCTTCAGGAACCCATCATAGCCCACGCCCTTTCTCAGATACTGGATGGCCGTATAAGGAGTTTTCCCGCGCATTGTCCTGACGTCCTCTTCAAACTGGTCAATCCGCTCCTGCATCCATCTCTTATCACAATAAAACCGCCTGAGGGCCTCGAAGCCGGGCTCTCCCTCCGCCAGGCTGTCCCTTCCGATATAGCGCTTCGGGCGGCTGCCTGCCCGCAGCATATCCCTCCTCGTGTAAGCCCCTTGCGCAAGCCGGAAATAGCTCTCGACATCCGCACATACAAAATGCTCGTACAGATGCTCCACATGCTCTTTCATATGAAAGGGGATCTGCCTCTCCGCGAGGGTCTCCGAGAGCGCCCTTGCGTCAGAAGCGGTCCGGTACAGGACTGCGATCTGCTCCGGAGGAACACCCCGCTTTACGAGCGCAAGGCACTCTGAGGCGATAAAGCGGCTCTGGGCGAGCGGATCCTCAAACTCCCATATCTGGATCTTTCCCTCCGCCTCGTGGAAGGCGCGTACCTTCTTGGCGTAGCGGCGCTTATTGTGCGCGATCAGGCACGCCGCGCCGTCCGCGATATGTGCGGCGCAGCGGTAATTGACGTCCAGGACGATCGTTTTGGAATCCGGGTAGTCCCTGCAGAAATCCTGCATGATCTCCGGCTTTGCCCCACGGAAGCCGTAGACGGACTGGTCGTCGTCCCCCACGGCAAAGAGATTATCCTGCGGCAGGGCAAGCAGCCGGATGACCTCATACTGCGCCTGGTTGATATCCTGAAACTCATCGACTAATATGTAGCGGAACTTCCTCTGCCATTTCTCCAGGACGTCCGGGCGCTTCCTGAAAAGCTCCAGGCAGCAAAGCAGCATATCTTCAAAATCCATCTTCCCGCGCTTTTTCTTCTCTTCCTCATAAGCGCGGAAAATCTGCCAAAACTGCGCCGCGCCGCGCTTTGCGGACACATAGGAGGCGACATCGAGGCAGTTGTTCTTCACATTTCCTATCTCCTCCGCAAGCCCTTGTAGATACTCCTTCTCCTCTGCGGCGTCGCTTCCTTCCGCAGTCTGCGCAGAGACCTCCTGCAGGAGGGCATATTTCTCCTGCTCGCTCAGGATATTGGCGCGTCCCAGCCCATACGCCCACTTCAATATCCCGTAGTAAACACCGTGGAACGTCCCAAAGGTCACGGGATATGCGGACGGGCCCATCACCCTGCGAAAGCGCTCCCGCATCTCCCCGGCGGCATACTTTGTAAAGGTAATGACCAGAATCTCTTCCGGCATTACCTGATACCTTTTGATTAAATATTCGATTCTCTTTGCAATCGTAAGAGTTTTCCCCGAACCGGGGCCGGCAAGGACCAGACACGGCCCTTCCCGATGTGATACAGCCTCCCGCTGCGCCTGATTCAGACCCATAGATTCCCCTATCCGTTCAATAATTCGATGCCTTTCTTGATGCGCCGCAGGGATTCTTCTTTCCCGAGGATTTCCATGATCTCGGTCGCGCCGCCGGGCGTGCTTGGCTTGCCGGACACCGCCGTCCTCACCGGCCACATCACAAACCCGGTCTTATAGCCCTTCTCATCGACATATGCCTTTAACGTCTCAAACAGCGCGTCGTTGCTGAAATCCTCCTGCGCCTCCAAAAGTCCGCAGACGTCCCGCAGCACCTCCAGAGAATGTTCCTCATCCGTCTTCATTTTCTTATGGCGGTACATCGCGGCGTCATACTCCGGCAGCCTTTCAAAGAAATCGATCTGCTCCCGGATGTCCGGAAATACCTCTATCCTTGTCTTTACGAGCGCCGCGATTTTTTTCAGGTCATAATCCTTCGTCACGATCTCGCGGATATAAGGCTCTGCCATACGGTAAAACCGGTCAAAATCCATCGCCTTTAGATATTCGCCGTTCATCCATCTAAGCTTAACAATGTCAAATACAGCGGGCGACTTGCTCATGTGGCGGTAGTCAAATTCCCTCACCAGCTCCTCCAGGGAGAAGATTTCCTGATTGCCGGACGGGCACCAGCCGAGGAGCGCGACATAATTCACGACCGCCTCTGTCACGAAGCCCTGCGCGATCAGATCCTCATAAGAAGAATGCCCGCACCGCTTGCTCAGCTTCTTATGATTTTCGTCTGTGATAAGCGGGCAGTGTACGTAGGTCGGCACCTCCCACCCGAACGCCTCGTAAATCTTGTTATACTTCGGCGCGGAGGACAGATATTCATTGCCGCGCACCACGTGGGTGATCCCCATCAGATGGTCGTCAACCACATTTGCAAAGTTATAGGTCGGATAGCCGTCGGATTTGATGAGGATCAGATCCTCCAGCTCCTCATTCGGGACAGTAATGCTGCCGTAAATGTCATCCTCAAAGGTCGTCTCGCCCTCGGTCGGCATATTGAAGCGGATCACATAGGGCTTCCCGGCAGCGAGGTTCGCCTCGACCTCCTCCCTGCTAAGCCCCAGGCAGTGCTTGTCATAGACGGTGATCTCCGTCCCTCCGTCCTCCGACACCTTGCTCTTTAAGGATGCGAGCCTCTCCTTATCGCAAAAGCAGTAGTAAGCATCCCCCTGCTCGATCAGCCTCTTCGCATACTCTAAGTACAGCCCGGACGCATTCCTCTCACTCTGCACATAAGGCCCTGCCCCGCCGTCCTTATCCGGCCCCTCGTCGTGGACAAGCCCCGTCTCCTTAAGCGTATGATAGATAATCTCCATCGCGCCCTCCACGAAGCGCTCCTGGTCCGTATCCTCGATCCTCAGTATAAAGTCTCCGCCCTCATGCTTTGCAATCAGGTAAGCGTAAAGCGCCGTCCTTAAGTTTCCGACATGCATCCGCCCTGTCGGGCTCGGCGCAAATCTCGTCCTCACTCTGCCCATGGTCAGTCTTCCAGTTCCTTTCGTAATTGTTGTAATGTCTCGTCCACGCGCTGGTGGAACACCACATCGGCAAGCCGCTCGGAAAAATGATATTCTGGATGTACCAGAACCAGCTTATTTCCCTCATAATATTTCACAAGCTGGCTGCACAGGGAAGCGCTTAAGTTCGTTCCCAGCACCAGCAGCACGTCCGCCCTGCTGATCTCATCTGCGGCGCGCGTGATCACCTGGTTGTCCACCATCTCGCCAAATAGCGTAATCTGCGGCCGCACCACCGCCCCGCACGTCTCGCAGAGCGGTACCTTAGGGGAATTGCGGATATAATCTATAGAATACTTCCTGCCGCAATGCGGGCAGCAGTTATTGTAAATGCTGCCGTGAAGATTGATGACGTTCTTGCAGCCCGCGCGCTCCGGCACGCCGAAAAGCCTTCTCGTGATGATCGTCTGGAACAGGCCGCGCCTCTCCAGCTCGGCCATATCGGTAAACCCGGAGCCCGGCGGGATATCCACCGCCCCAAGCATAACCTCCCGGTAAAATTCAAAGAATTGCTCAGTTCTCGAATTATAGAACGAGCTGGTTAAGATCTCCTCCGGCGTGTACCCGTACTTCTGCTCAATGTCAAATGACTCCTCCCCATCCCGAAGCGACGGATAATGACTCTCAAAAAGCATCTCATACCCGCTTAAGACCGTTGTATACCTGCTGTCCTGCAGGATATTCAACAATGCGCTCTTTGCCATACCATGACCCCCCTTTTTTCTCAAGGATTTTGTATTTTTCTCCTCCGCCTGCGCAGTGCAGACCTGGAAAAGCTTCGCTTTCGTGGATATTGTATCATATTTTACTGACGTCGTTCAAGCTTTTCTGGTGTTTTCTTCCCTGCCAGTAATGCTTCTGGAACACTTCTCTTGGAATCGACACGACAAATGCTATCCCCAGCACGATCCCGAAAGCGACCTTAACCGCCCCCACCCCCGTCTGCGCCGCCAGGGAAAGCTGGTCGGTTACCAGGTAATACGCTGTATAATAGATACCAGCGCCTGGGACAAGCGGGATAATGCCCGCCAGGAGGAAAATGGTGATCGGGCACTTCATGCGCACGGTCAGCATCCGGGAGAGGAATACCGCCACGAGCGCGGCAAAAAACGAGGACGCGGCGGCGGACATTACCGAGGACGCCTTAAGATACACAAGCCATGAGACAACCCCTGTCACGCCGCAGCTTACATAGTATTTGCGGGGGACATTGAAAAGCACGACATAGGCGACGGTACCCAAAAACGGGCATAGGATATTGACAAGCGCTTCTCTTATCATACGGCAAGCCCTCCTAACACGCGGTTACACGCCGCAAGCGCGGCTCCCACCCCGATTGCGATATAGACGAATACCAGCAGGGCGTCGATCATCCTGACCGTGCCCGACAGAAAATCACTGTCCGCGATGTCGCGGATCGCGTTCACAAACGCCACTCCCGGGATCAGCGGCATGATCGCCCCGATGATCATCCCCTCCAGCCGCAGCGCCCCAAGCCCCGGCAGATGCATGACGAGAACCGCCGCGACCGTCATGATGACGCCCCCGACGATATTAATAATGATTTTCGACAGATTATTCTTTTTTGCAAAAAGCACCCATATATACAACAGGCATCCGATACCAAACGCCACGGCGCTCTCCTGCGGGGACGAGCCTAAGAGCAGGGCAAACGTGCCGCTTCCCATGCCCGCCGCCAGCACCTGGAAATAGCTGCGCTTTGGCGGGATCTGCCCAATCTCGGAAAGCCGCCGGAAAGCCTCGTCAATTCCCGCCTCCCCTGCGGCTATCTCTCTGGAAAGCGCGTTCACCTCCGCCACGATCCCAAGATGCGAAGCCGAAAGGGGAACCTGCCTGACTTTTGTGTACACTTCACCCTCCCCTCTCTGTGCGCTGATAAAAATAGCATGGCTTAAAGTAAATATCTCTACGTCCGTCACATGGAAACGGCCGCATATGCGCTGGATCGTCTCTTCCACGCGGAAGATCTCCCCGCCGTTTTTCAGCAGGAGGCTTCCGGCCTCCAGCGCGAGGTCAACGACCCTTTTTACATCCGGCTCTGAATCTATATGCTGTCTGTTCTCCATCTTTTATCCTTCTTTCACATAATGCAGTTCATTATAGCACTATCTGATGTGAAAAAAAAGACCTTGTTGTTTTCTACC
>CAZFSW010000029.1:0-9481 GCA_964521655.1 uncultured Dorea sp. | reverse complement strand
GACAGCGCCGGGAGAAATGCTACGGGGAGAGGCGATGCCGAAAGAAATGATACAGAGGCTTGCGGATATCGCGTTAGAGCAGAGGGAGTATTCCTACAGCCCTTATTCGGGATTCCGGGTTGGGGCGGCGCTGCTTACGGAGAGCGGGGAGATTTTCACGGGCTGCAATATTGAAAACGCCTCCTTCGGGGCGACGAACTGCGCGGAGCGCACCGCGATATTTAAGGCGGTCAGCGAGGGGAAGAGGCGGTTACGGGCAATCTGCATCGCCGGGGGAGCGGGGGAGGTTACGGATGTCTGCCCGCCCTGCGGCGTGTGCAGGCAGGTCATGCTGGAATTTTGCGGGCAGGATTTCCTGGTTATTCTGGCTGTGGACAGGGAGCATTACGAGGTGCATACGTTAGGAGAGCTTCTCCCGATGGGGTTTTCTCCTTCGGCTTTTACTCGACGGTAATGCCCCAGCAGTTTTGGCAGATGCCTCCCGGCGCGAGGCGGATCAGGTCGCTTTTGTACCGGAATTCTTCTATGACGCCCTGTCTGGACGGGAGAGAAGCCCACGGCTCAATGCACAGGTAAGGCGCCTCAGTTCTGGGCGCGTGCCAGATGCCAAGATACGGAAGATCCGGGTAGGAGACGGTAATCCTCCGGCGGCCCTTGTCGGATCGCAGCGTCACCTTGTCTGCGATCTCCCGCAGCACGATGGCGTCATCGTCAAACATACCGTGGGACAGCCTCAGGCGTTTCCCGTCTTCCAGTGCAAATTCCTCATCTTTCCCACTCAGGAAGCAGCTTTTCGTATGCCCTACCCGCATCGGGCGGCTGACTGCGGAAAATTCCAGATAGTAATCGGTAAAATCCAGCCCCTCGTCAAAGGGGAGTGAAAATCCCGGATGCCCGCCGATCCCAAAGTACATCGTGTCCCCGGACTGGTTTCGCACCCGGTATGTAATGGAAATCTGATTGCCACTTACCTGATAGATGGCCTGCAGCTTAAAGTGGAAGGGGTACATCTCCCATGTCTGCGCGTTGTCGCACAGCTCAAAGGTGATGGCGTCCTCCCCGCAGGAAAGCGCCTTAAAGGTAAGCTGCCTTGCGAACCCATGGATACCCATCTTATATTCCTTTCCGTCCAGCAGATATTTTCCATCGGTAAGCCTCCCCACATAGGGGAAAAGAAGCGGGGCGCGCTCCGGCCAGTATGCCCCGTCTCCGTTCCACAGATATTCCCTGCCGTCCTTTAGGACGGACTGCATCTCCGCGCCCATATCGGATACGGTAAGCCTAAGCTCTTTGCTGCCAATCTGATAGTTCATACGCCATCTCCTGATATACATATTTTCTGATATAGATTATCTCCCAATACTATGGAGCTGTCGCAAAATGATTACAGGCTATTCCGTGACAGTTCCTTATATTCTAAAATATTATTTTATATTGTCAATACTTTTTTTACTATGATGTTTCCCCTTCGTGAAAAAATTTTGTCTGCGCAGGCAGGATGCGCCAGGCGGCGCAGGAGGACGTTTTGCGGTTCCCGTTTCAAGGGCGGGAAACCGGTTTTGTGTATACAAAAAGAGAAGTTTTTGCAAAAAAATCGGATGATTATATGTAGGAGTTGGACGATTGTATGAAGAGAAAAATGAAATAACATATTATAATTTTTATAAATGGCAGATCAGACCTGACACTATCTGTATTATGAAAAAATATGAAGGAGGATGAATTTTTATGAAAAAAAGGATTGTATCAATACTTCTTGCCACGGGGCTGCTGGCCGGGCTGCTCACTGGATGCGGCGGGTCAGGCAGCGATTCCGGGAGCTCGGATTCAGGCAGCACAAAACTGAACCTGTGGATGCCTACCTTTGCGTCGGCAGACGGCGAGATTACGGACGAGGAATTCTGGGAGGAGAAGATGGAAGCCTTTGGCGAGGAAAACGACTGCGAGGTGAATGTAGAGATTGTCCCGTGGGACAGCTACGAGGAAAAGTACCTGACGGGGACGACCTCTGACAATGGCCCGGATGTGGGATATATGTATATGGAGATGTTCTACGACTATATTGACATGGGCGCGCTGGTAGATGTGGATGAATATTTTTCCGATGAAGAAAAATCCAATTATATCTATTATGACCTGGGGAACCTTCAGGGCGGACAGTACGCGCTGCCGGTTGTCGTGGGCAATCCGCGTATCTTAGTGGCGAACATGGATCTTCTGGCAGAGGCGGGGATCGATAAGGTTCCGACGACATGGGACGAGTTTCTTGATACGTGCAACACTCTGAAGGAGAAGGTTCCTGACGTGGCGCCTTTTATGCAGGACTGGGGCAACCCGCATTATGGCTCTCTGAATGAGATCTACTGGCCGTACTTCTGGAGCGCGGGCGCCGAGATCGTAGATGAGGACGGCAACCTCACGATTGATTCCGACGCGGGCTTACAGGCGACGGAGTTTTTATACAGCCTGAAAGAGGACGGCATCCTGCCGGACACTTGTACATCGACTGATGACACGCTTGAGCCGTTTAAGAACGGCGAGGCTGCCATGATCATGGTTGCGTCCAGCAACGCTGCCCAGATCGAGGATATCAACTGGGACTTCGAGCCGGTATTACAGGGCCCGGCCGACGCGAAAACCTTCGTGGCGGCGGATTCCCTTGTGATGTTCGAGAAATGTGAGAATAAGGATCTGGCTGCAAAACTTATGAAATATATCACCAGCGCCGAGGTAATGTCCGACTTCCATCAGAGAGTCAGCGACCAGCCGCCGATTTCCAGTGATGAGGAGTACACGGGGGACGAGAGGTTTGCGGACCTGTTTACAGATTACGCAGACAATTTCCAGACGCTTCCTGTGTTTAAGGGCGCAAGCTCCATGTACGACACCTTATACAAAAATCTGCAGTCTATGATGCTTGGCCAGATGACTCCGCAGGAAGTCTTGACACAGACTACGGATTATTATGACACGAACCTGAAATAACCAGATTATACCAGGGCTTTACAGATTCATAGGAGAAATCATGCAATCGGGAGGATCAGCTTATGGTTCTTCCGATTGTGGATATGAAAGGAGTGAAACCATGAACAGGAAAAGAAAGGAAGCCCTTCAGGGGATTATCTACATACTGCCAAGCTTTGTCCTGATAGCCTGTTTCAGTATCCTGCCGATCTTCATGTCGGGATATTACAGCCTGACAGATTATAACGTCATGAACGACCCGACCTTTGCCGGAGTGGAGAATTATGCAAAGGTGTTCCAGGACAGCTATGTGGCTGACGCGATTAAGAATACGCTGGTATACGTGGTCGTCACGGTCCCGATTCAGACAATTTTATCACTGGTATTTGCCGCGTTCCTTGCATATAAAATGCAGAACCGGGCGGGAGGGTTCCTGCGCAGCATCATGTTCATCCCGGTTATCGCGTCGGCGGTTACTGCGGGGACGATCTGGAGGATCATCCTGAATGCGGAGGGAGGCCTTCTCAACAACTTCCTGGGCATATTCCACATCAACGCCGTGAACTGGCTCGGAGATACGAAGACAGCGCTGATCAGCATCTGCATTGTGGCGATCTGGAAAAACGTCGGGTATTTCCTTGTCATATATTACGCGGGCATCATGGGGATCTCTAAGGATATGTACGAGGCCGCCCGCGTGGACGGCGCCACGAACATCCAGCAGTTCTTTAAGATCACCATGCCGATATTGAAGCCGATCACCTATCTTGTGGTCACGCTCGGCGTCATCTGGTCTTTCCAGGTGTTCGACCTCTCCTACCAGATGACGGGGGGAGGCCCGGGGCGCGCCACGGTCACGATCGTAATGGCAATCTACAATGCGGCGTTTAAGCAGTATAAGATGGGCTACGCCTGCGCGATGGCGGTGCTGCTTCTGGTGATCGTGCTGATCATCAATGGGGTGGAAAATCTGTTTTTCAAGGAAAAGGAGGAGAAATAAGCCATGAGGAAGAAAAAACTAAACTCCTGGACCCCGCTGTCTGTGCTCGGGCTTGTGATTGAGATTATTTTTGCAATCATCTGCATCGCTCCGTTTATCTATATGGTAGTGATGTCGTTTACGCAGTCTACGACGCTGATGATCCATCTGAAGGAGATTGACTTTACAGACTTTTCCAATTATTCCTATGTGTTTGGCAGGGGATTCCTTCGTTCCCTGGTCAACAGTCTGGTGGTGGTGGTCTGCTCCTGCGTGTTTAACTGCATTATTTCATCAATGGCGGCTTACGGCTTCGAGAAGAAGAACTTCCCGGGAAAAGAGATGATATTCAAGGTATATCTCGCCACGCTGATGATTCCCGGGCAGGTCACGATGATCCCGGTTTTTATCATTATGAAGAAAATGGGCGTGCTCAATACCTATTTCTCACTGGTGGTACTGATTTTAAATGCGTTCGGCGTGTTCCTGATCCGCCAGTTTATGGCAAGCGTGCCGGACGAGCTTCTGGAGGCGGCGAAAGTGGATGGCTGCCCGGAGTGGAGGATTTTTGTGCAGATCGTCCTCCCGCTGATTAAGCCGGTCATGATTTCGCTCGTGGTATTTACGTTCGTGACCTCATGGAACGACTTCCTGTGGCCGCTGGTATCTACGACGGATTCCAGCATGTATACGCTGACGGTGGCGCTGTCGCTTCTGAAGACGCAGTACCAGACGAACTACGGGCTGGTGATGGCGGGAGCTACGATTTCGTTTATGTTCCCGTTCGTGCTGTACATTTTCCTGCAAAAGCAGTTCGTAGAGGGCATCGCGTTAAGCGGCATCAAAGGCTAGGAAGGCCTGCACTGCAGTATGGATTTAAATAAATGAGGAGATCAGGAGATCAGGAGATGGAGAGAATGTTAACTGGGATCCGCCCGGAAATGATAGAGATGCGGGCGGTGGATTCATTACAGAAGATTTTTATGAAAAAGGAGCCTTTATGCTGCGCGGCGCTGCGCAGCATAAGCGGACTAAAGGGAGAAAATGTCTCCTTCCAGCTTGCCTACCGCTACAGGGAGTTCTACTATTCGTCACAGATGAGGATACAGGGAACGAAGAATCCGTCCGTCATGATAAAGGCAGAGACAGAGGCGGGCGCTGAGGTAAGCATCCGCGCGGTGCGCCATGTGCCGTCGGCATATCCGGCTTACAGCGAGCATGACGCGGATTATCTTACTACGGATCCGGGGCTGTACCCGGATGTCTTAGAAGAATTTGACGGGACGTTTCAGCTGATCCCGTTTTACTGGAGAAGCCTCTGGATCGAAGTCCGGATTGCGAAGGACGCGCAGGCGGGGGATTACCCGCTGAGGCTTTTGCTTCTGGATACGGACGGCGGGGAGCTTAAGAGGGTCACGGTCATGCTCCATATCGTGAGAGCCGTGCTTCCTGAGCAGGACCTGATCCATACGGAATGGTTTCACAGCGACTGCCTGGCGGATTATTACCATGTTCCCGTGTTCAGTGAAAGATACTGGGAGATTACGGAGAATTTCATGCGGACTGCGGTGAAAAGAGGCGTCAATATGATCCTGACGCCGCTCTTTACGCCGCCGCTTGACACGATGATTGGAAGAGAGCGCACGACGGTGCAGTTAGTAGGCGTGGAAAGGCGGGACGGGAAATATTTCTTTGATTTTACGGAGCTTCGGCGCTGGGTGAGCCTGAGCAAGGAATGCGGCTTCCGGTATTTTGAGATGGGGCATCTGTTCAGCCAGTGGGGAGCGAAGTACGCGCCAAAGATCATGGCGCGGGAGGACGGGGAGCAAAAGCAGATATTTGGCTGGGATACACTGAGCACATCTCCGGAGTACGCCGCGTTTCTGGGAGAATTTTTGCCGCAGCTTACCGGGGAGCTTACCAGGCTTGGCATTGACGGGCAGACTTATTTCCACATCTCGGACGAGCCAAATGCGGACAACATCGAGGGCTACCGGGCGGCGAAGGAGCTTGTGGCGGGATATCTGAAAGGCTATCCGATCCTTGATGCGCTCAGTACCCTGAGATTTTATCAGGAAGGGCTTGTGGAATATCCGGTTCCGACAAATGACACGGTCGATGAATTTCTGGACGCAGGCATGGCGCACCCGTGGGTGTACTATTGCAGCGGGCAATATATGGAGGTGAGCAACCGTTTTTTTGCGATGCCATCCGCAAGGACGCGCATCATAGGAGTCCAGATGTATCTGTACGGGATAGAGGGCTTCCTGCACTGGGGCTATAATTTTTACAACAGCCAGTACTCACTGCGTAAGATCAACCCGTATCTTGTGACCGATGGGGGCGATGCGTTCCCATCGGGCGATTCGTTCCTCGTATATCCGGGGGAGGATGGAAGGGCGGTAGAGTCCTTAAGGCTTCTGGTGCTGGAGGAAGGATTTTCGGATTACCGGGCGCTTAAGCTTCTGGAAGAGAGACGGGGCAGGGAGTATGTACATGCGCTCGTGGAAGAGCTTGCCGGCGGCAGGATCACATTCCGGGATTACCCCAGGGAGGCGGGCTTTTTGCTCTGCCTGCGAAAAAGGGTAAACAGGGAGCTGGACGGCATGCCTGCCGAGGACTGACAGTTTCTTAAGAAGAGGACTGCGTGAATGCGGCGTCAGGACTCTCGGTAAAGACCCGTGTGGAGGAATTATACTCGGATGGAGACATCCGAGTATGTTTTTTAAATTGCAAAGAAAAATACTGGTAGGAAGAGTAGTTCAGATAAGAGGCGATTTCTGTGTAGGTGTGCTGGTTTTCCCGTATCATCTTTTTGGCGGTGTCGATTTTCAGGCGGGTGAAATACTCGATAACCCCGCATCCCTCATATTTGTGGAAGATGTACTGTAACTGGGACTTCCCAATCATGTTGTCCTGACAGATATCCGCAACGGTCAGCCTGTCGCGGACGTGAAGCTGCAGGTACGAGATGACCTGCGCCAGCATTTTTTCATAGTTGCGCCCCGCCTGCCTGTAAGAGGGCGGCGCAGGCTGCTGGCTCGGGTTTTCCCGCAGGGGGGGGGTAAGGCGGCGCGCGATGTTGATCAGCATAAGCTCCAGCGAGGACCTGATGATCTGCTCGCTTCCGAATACCGTATAGGAATAGCGGTTCAGCTTGCAGACCAGCGGGTTGTTTAAGGGCGTGTAAAAGGTTCTTTTCGCCTCGGCGATCAACTGTCCGAGGTAAAAGCTTTCCGTGTCGCTAAGCGTGACGATCTGGTTTTCAAAACAGTGCATACAGGGGGCGCTGCAGTCGAAGGAGACAACGATGAGGTTTGGCGCTACCTTGCCGTTCGCTTTCAGCGCGTGAAATTCATTTGGCTTGTGGAAGACCATCTCGCCCTTTTTGAGAGGGAAGATCCTGGTATCGGCGGTCACTTCAATCGCGCCGGAATCTACGAAGAGCAGCTCCCAGAAGTTGTGGGACTCGCCCTCGAATACATAATCTTTGGAGTATTCAAAATAATGGATAGAAAAAATATCCTGGATAGTAAGGTCCTCCCTTAAAGGGATGCTTTCGTATTTCATCGCAGTATCGACGCCTTTCTGTAATAAGGGCAGCGGATCCATTTTATACTCTCTAATGGTCCGCTGCGGTATATGCAGTTTACCATAAACATTTGCCTGCGGCAAATATTAAGTGTAATTAGTATATCATAAAAATGCGCAGTGTTGACCATATTCTTTATTTTTGCTATGATAAGGCAGATGGAAATACAGCTATTTTCCGGAAAAGGAGGTGCGGCGACATGGGAATTTACTTAAACAGCCCGTCTGCCTGTTCGCTGTATGCAAGCGAGACAAAAAGGCCATATTTTGTGGATAAAACAAGACTCTTGGAGGAACTGTTCCCGCTCGTGGAGGAAGGAAATTCCCACATATGCATCACCAGGCCCCGCAGGTTTGGGAAGACGGTGATGGCGAATATGATAGGCGCTTTTTTTGGCAAAGGCTGTGATTCGTCGGCCCTGTTCCGAAATCTGGAGGTGGCAGAGGCTAAAGAGTATCGGAAGCACCTCAATTCCCATGCTGTGATTTATATTGATTTCAGCAAGCTGCCTAGAAACTGCAAGACCTATGAGCAGTACATCAGCCGCATAGAAAACCGTCTGCTGCAGGATTTGCTGGCCGCATATCCCGATGCGGGCGTCCGTCCGGAAGATTCGGTGTGGGACGCGCTGGAAAATATTTTTGTCAGATACAATGGGCAGAAGTTCCTATTGGTCATGGATGAGTGGGATTATATTTTTCATAAAGATTTCATTACGGAGCAGGACAAGAAGAGCTATCTCTCATTTCTGAGCAATCTTCTGAAAGACCGGCCCTATGTATCTTTATCTTATATGACTGGGATCCTGCCGATTGCAAAATATTCGAGCGGATCGGAATTAAATATGTTTCTGGAATATACGATGGCTACGGAAACAAAATTTAATGAAGATTTTGGATTTACAGAAGAAGAGGTTGATATGCTTTATGAACGGTATCTTGTGAATACACCAAAACCGAGGATAACCAGAGAGGGATTGAGACTATGGTACGACGGGTATCAGATTAAGGCTGGCGGAAGAATGTATAATCCCCGCTCTGTTGTCACCGCGCTGACCAACAATAATCTGGGAAATTATTGGACTGGTTCCGGCCCGTATGATGAGATATTTTACTATATTGAACATAATATTGCGGATGTGTGCAAGGATTTGGCCCTGATGGCGGCTGGCGAGCCCGTGCCTGTGAAGATTCGGGAATATGCTGCGACTTCTATGGAGCTGTCAACCAGGGACGAGATTTTTTCCGCTATGGTGGTCTATGGATTTTTAAGTTACAAGGAGGGCGCGGTGCGCATTCCCAACAGGGAACTGATGGATAAGTTTGACGAGATGCTTCAGAAGGAAACGAAATTAGGATATGTAAACCAGCTTGCGAAAGAATCCCGCCGGATGCTGCGGGCCACGCTTGCCGGAGATACAGATACTATGGCTGAAATCTTACAATTTGTACACAATACAGAAACACCGCTGTTTTCTTATAATAATGAGACGGAATTATCTGCGGTTGTGAATCTTGTCTACCTCGCTGCCAGAGATGAGTACCGGGTTGAAAGGGAAGATAAGGCGGGACGGGGTTTTGTAGATTTTATCTTTTATCCGGATAATAAACAGGCGGACTGCATAATTCTGGAGCTGAAAATTGACCGCACACCTGATGAGGCTGTGCGCCAGATCAGGGAAAAACAATATTCCCTGCGCTTTAAAGGAAAGCTGGGAGAATCTGAAAAATACAGCGGGAGAATCCTTGCGGTTGGGATTGCTTATGACAGAAAGACAAAGGAGCACCGCTGCAAGGTTGAAGCTCTGTGATTTTGTTTTTCGCCGTCTGCAGCGAAGATGATACATCGCCTGATGTGGACAGCGCCAGGCAAGAGGTTTTCTGGACGCTTTCTGAGCGGACGGGGCCGGGAAAGGGGTAACAGTGACATGGAGACACATGAAGTAT
>CAZFSW010000028.1:0-9560 GCA_964521655.1 uncultured Dorea sp. | reverse complement strand
AAGAAAGAGCACAGCTGTGTGATCGAGAGGGTTTGAACCAGTTATTTGATTTTCGCTGCAGATATATTCCAATATATTTTCATATATATTGGAATTTTGGATCTTTTGCGGTATAATAATTTTATTGCCTTAAGATCTTTATGAACAAAAGAAGGGCCATAGTGGAAAAAGATATGCAAAAAAAGGTTTGCAGGTGTAAATGATAGAGATTAAGAACCTGACAAAAAAATTTGGGAATTTTACTGCTGTTGATTCCTTAAGCTTTACGATCGGGACAGGGGAGTTCTTCGGGCTTCTGGGGCCGAACGGCGCGGGCAAGACCACGACCATCGGGATGCTTTCTACGCTCCTTCTGCCGACGGCGGGGGAGATCCGGATCGACGGCAGGCTGCTTACGAGGAAGACGGCGGACCTGAAGAGAAAGCTGTGCGTGATCACGCAGGAATACTCGATGCGCCAGGATATGACGATGGATGAGGTTATGGAATATCAGGGGCGCCTCTACTATATGCCAAAGAAGAAAATCCGCAGGCGCACGGACGAGCTTCTTGATTTCTGCGGGCTTACGCAGTTTCGCAAAAGGACGGTGCGCAAGCTCTCCGGCGGGATGAAGCGCAAGCTCATGGTGTGCCGGGCGCTCCTTACGGAGCCGGAGATCCTGCTTTTGGACGAGCCGACCGCAGGGATGGACGCGCTGGCGAGGAGGCAGATGTGGAACCTGTTAAGGAAGCTTGGCGAGCAGGGGCTAACCCTGCTCCTTACCACACATTATATGGAGGAGGCGCAGACGCTCTGTGACCGGGTGGCGCTCCTTGATGAGGGGCGGCTTACAGAGATCAACACTCCGGCAGGGTTTATCGCGTCTCTGGGTGAATTTGCCGTGGACAGGCTGACGGGGGCGGGAGTCGAGAGCCGCTTCTTTGCGGAGCGGGAAGAGGCGATCGCCTATCTGTCCGGGCTCTCCGGGAAGACGGCGCTTCGGGAGACGACGCTGGAGGATGTATTTGTGGAGCGCGCCAGTAACTCTCATCGCAAATATGCCCGCGAGGGAAATTAACTGCCGTTTCATTGTTCGTCGCGGTATATGCAGTTACACAAGGCATTTGCCTGCGGCAAATATTAAGTGGGACCAGTATGACTACGTCAAGTGAAATGTAAGATACGCAGACATCGGAAGTGGAGACGGATGGGCATTATCACGATCTTATGGGAAAAATGGGTGGAGTTTCGCAGGGACTTCTATAAAATCACGCTGGCGGCGATGATCGCGCCGCTGATGTACATCCTGGTATTTGGCATGGGGATCCAGACCATGTCGCACGGGGAGCCGTATTTGAACTTCCTGATACCGGGCGTAGTGTCGCTCACCACGATGAACGGGAGCTTTAACGCGATCGCGCAGAATCTGAACGTGCAGAGGCTGTACGAGAAAGCGTTTGACCAGGTGATGATCTCGCCGACCCCGCTCTGGCAGTTTATCGTGGGGCAGATCTTAGGCGGCGCGCTGCGCGGCCTGTACGCGGGGACGGTCATATTGCTTTTGGTACTGCCGATTGGGACGGGGCTGGTCTTCAACGGGATGTCCTTTTTGATCATGTTTTTAAATGGCGCGGTATTTTCCACGATTGGCGTGGTCGTGTCATTTTATGCAAAGAGCCATACAGATGTGCCGAGGTTTTCTAATTATATCATTATGCCGATGGCATATCTGTGCAATACATTTTTTTCCGTGGAGCAGCTTCCAGGATGGCTTAGCAAGGCCGTCGGGGCGCTGCCGCTCTCGCAGACGAGCCGCATGATACGCGCGGTCGCCGCAGGAGGGAGCGCGGATCTGGAAGGGGTGCTGATATTGGCCGCGTATCTGGCCGTATTTGCCGGAATCGCGTTCTGGTTTTTGTACCAGAAGAAAAATTTATAATCCGATATTACCGCCGTACACCAGGCGGCGTGTAATATATAGATCCACAGCGTCAAACAGCCGCAGGTGCCTCGCGCTTCGCGTTTTCCGTAAGAACCGCCGGAAAGCGCAGGAGGCATAAGAGGGTAAAAGGGAAACAGGTGAAAATCCTGTGCGATCCCGTCACTGTAAGCAAGGAGCGTCCTTTTAAGGTTCTATACAGTCACTGAGCGATCGGGAAGACAAAAGGGGCGCGTTGAGGTGCAAGTCAGGAAACCTGCCTGCGGGTGGCTATGGAGCATCAAAAAATCACGAAGGAGGATAAGAAGATGAAAAAAAGACTGGTAAGTATGTTAGTGGCAATGCTGATGGTGGCAACCCTGCTTGCGGGCTGCTCCCAGAGCTCCAGCGAGACAGAGGAGTCTGAGGACACCACCCAGGAAGAGACAAAAGCAGAAGATGAAGAGGAAACCACAGAGGATGCCACAGAGGAAGAGGACGAGGAAAACTACGACACGGGGGACGCGAGCTTGGACAATGCAAGGAATCAGGATGACATCGGGGAAAATGAGCTCTTAGTGGTAAGCTTCGGGACGAGCTTTAATGACAGCAGGCGTCTGACGATCGGCGCGATCGAGGACAAATTAGAGGCGGCGTTCCCGGATTACTCCGTAAGGCGCGGATTTACGAGCCAGATCATCATTGACCATGTGAAGAAGCGCGACGATGAGACGATCGACAATGTGACGGAGGCGCTGGACCGCGCCGTAGACAACGGGGTGAAAACGCTTGTCGTGCAGCCGACGCACCTGATGGACGGCCTGGAGTATCAGGATCTTGCAGACGAGCTTGCGCAGAATTCGGATGCTTTTGAAAAGGTGGTCATCGGGAAGCCCCTGCTTACGTCGGATGAGGATTATGATAAGGTAGTTACCGCGATCACGGACGCCACGAAGGAATATGACGACGGAAAGACGGCGATCTGCTTTATGGGGCACGGGACCGAGGCGGACTCCAACGAGGTTTATGCGAAGATGCAGGAGAAGCTTACGGCGGCCGGATTTGACAACTATTATGTAGGCACGGTGGAAGCGACTCCGTCGCTGGACGACGTCGTAGCAGCGGTAAAAGAGGGCGACTATGAGAAAGTCGTGCTGCGTCCGCTCATGGTGGTTGCGGGCGACCACGCCAACAACGATATGGCGGGAGACGAGGACGGATCATGGAAGGATACCTTTGAAAAAGAGGGCTATGAAGTGGAGTGCGTTGTAGAGGGCTTAGGACAGCTTGAGGCGATTCAGGATATCTATGTCGCCCACGCTCAGGAAGCCATCGACAGCATCCAATAAGAATGGAAGCGGTAAGGAAAATGAAAAAAATTCGTAACATATTATTGACAGTTCTGCTTGTCTGCCTTGCCGCTGGCTGCGCCGGAAAGACGGAGGCAGACGGGCAGGAGGAGGCTGCCACACAGGAGGAAGCGGCAGAGATCGATACCTCTAAGGTGGCTGGAAGTGGCGACATGACCGAATCCGTGGACGTGTCAAGAGAAGGGATGACCCCGGTTGCGGGGTCTGACCTTCAGGATGGGGAATATGAAGTGACGGTGGATTCCAGCTCTTCGATGTTCCAGATAACAAAATGCGCACTCACGGTAAAGGACGGGGAGATGACCGCCATCATGACAATGAGCGGGACGGGCTATCTCTATGTCTATATGGGGACTGCCGAGGAAGCCTCCCAGGCCCCAAAGGAGGATCTTATCCCATTTTCTGAGGATGAGGATGGGACGCACAGCTTTGAGGTTTCGGTGGAGGCGCTTGACCAGGAGCTTCCCTGTGCGGCTTTCAGTAAGAAGAAGGAGCAGTGGTATGACCGGCTCCTGGTATTTCGGGCAGATTCGCTCCCGCAGGAAGCCTACAAGGAAGGGCTTGGAAAGACCGTGGAGAGCCTGGGCCTTGCCGACGGGCAGTATACCGTGGAGACAGAGCTTGGCGGCGGCTCGGGACGCGCGTCCGTGGAATCTCCGGCCGCGCTTCGCATCGAGGGCGGGGCGGCCTACGTCACGATCGTATTTAGCAGCCCGAACTATGACTATATGAAGGTGGGCGAGGAGAAATACGAGCCTGTGAACACGGAAGGAAATTCCGCGTTTGAGATACCGGTGAGCGCGTTCGACTTCGCGATGCCTGTGCTGGCAGACACAACAGCCATGAGCGAGCCCCACGAGATCGAGTACACGCTGCGCTTTGACTCGGCGACCATCAAGCAGGCGCAGGAGTAAAGATGAGGGCGAAGAAAAAGCGCCGGGCTCTTGCCGCCGTGGCTTTTTTGATGGCGTTTCTCTGCGCGTGCGGGGCGAAGGAGGGCGCGGCGACCTCCGGTGGGCAGACGGACGGACAGCTCACCAACGGGGAGAGTATGAAGCTCGATTACGCGGACCAGTTTTCCGTGGAAACCTACGAGGGCGGCTATGCGCTGATCCAGATCGAGAGCGGCGGAAGCTACCTGACCGTGCCGGAGGGAAAGACGGTTCCAGAAGGGCTTGACGAGGATGTTGTGATCCTTCAGCAGCCGCTTGACCATATTTACCTTGCGGCGACCTCCGCGATGGATCTCTTCCGCGCTCTTGACGGGATCGGGAATGTCACCCTGTCGGGAACAGACGCGGACGGCTGGTATATCGAGGAGGCGCGCGAGGCGATGGAGAGCGGCGAGATGAGCTATGCCGGGAAATACAGCGCCCCGGACTATGAGTGCATCCTTGAGGACGGCTGCGACCTGGCGGTGGAATCGACCATGATCTACCACTCCCCGGAGGTAAAGGAGCAGCTGGAGAAGCTTGGCATTCCGGTTCTGGTGGAGCGTTCCAGCTACGAGAGCCATCCGCTTGGGAGAATGGAGTGGGTGAAGCTCTATGGCGTCCTTCTCGGGAAAGAGGAGGAAGCGCAGAGCTTTTTTGAGGAGCAGGAGGAAGCCCTGGAAACGGTCATGGACCAGGGACAGACCGGGAAGACGGCGGCGTTCTTTTCCGTAAATTCCAACGGCTCCGTGACAGTGAGGAAATCCGGCGATTATATCTCGAAGATGATCGAGCTTGCGGGCGGGAAGTATATTTTTGACGACCTCGGAAATGACAATGACCTGTCCACGATGAATATGCAGATGGAAGCCTTCTATGCCGGGGCTAAGGATGCGGATTTCCTGATCTATAACAGCACGATAGAGGGAGAGATCAATTCCCTTGATGATTTGTTTGAAAAAAGCGAGCTGTTCCGGGATTTTGAGGCGGTGAAGACGGGGAATGTATGGTGTGCGCAGAGCAACTTTTTCCAGGAGAGTACCGGGATCGGTGATCTGATGCGCGACCTGCACCTCATTTTTACCGATCCGGAGGCAGAGGACGCGGATTGCCGTTATCTGCGCAGGATTACGGAATAGTGGAGGAGATGCCTATGAGGGAAAAAAGAATGCACCGGTACGTGCTGTCATTTTTTCTTCTGTGTTTTTTGCTTGTCTGTCTTGTGGCATGGAATGTCAGGGAGGGGAGCGTCGCGCTCTCCTTCGGGGAGGTCGCCCGGATCATAACGGGGCGGGGCGGGGAAGAGACGGCGCTTCGTATCATCCTTGACATCCGGCTCCCGAGGGTCCTTGCGGCGCTGCTGCTCGGCGGAGCTTTGGCGGTGTCCGGGTTTCTTTTACAGACCTTTTTTGGCAATCCGATTGCGGGGCCGTTTGTGCTGGGGATTTCCTCCGGCGCGAAATTATTCGTGTCTGTGCTGATGATTTTTCTCCTCGGCAGGGGGATCGCGGTCAGCTCGTTTGCGATGGTCGCGGCGGCGTTCTTAGGGTCTATGGCTTCGATGGGCGTCGTCCTTTTGACGTCGCGCCGGGTAAAGTCCATGTCTATGCTGGTCGTGTGCGGCGTGATGATCGGGTACATCTGCTCTGCGGCCACAGATTTTCTCGTGACCTTCGCAGATGATTCCAACATCGTAAATCTGCACAACTGGTCGATGGGAAGCTTTTCCGGGATCACATGGGAGAATCTGCGCGTCCTTGCCCCTGCGGTCCTTCTGACGACGGGGTTTGTGTTTTGCCTTTCCAAGCCGATGGGGGCTTACCAGATGGGGGAGGCGTATGCCCGGAATATGGGGGTGGACCTGAAACTGTTCCGGGCGCTTCTGATCCTCGGCTCAAGCATCCTGTCCGCGTGTGTGGCCGCATTTGCAGGGCCGGTCTCCTTTGTGGGGATCGCCGTGCCGCATCTGGTGAAGCATCTGTTCCGGACGGAGAAGCCGATCCTGATGATACCCGCCTGTTTTCTCGGAGGAGGAGTGTTCTGCCTGTTCTGCGACCTGCTCGCAAGGACGATGTTCGCGCCGACGGAGCTTAGCATCAGCTCGGTGACGGCGGTGTTTGGCGCGCCTGTCGTGATTTACATGATGATGCACAGGAAGAAAGAGCGGCTGTATGACTGATTATTATATCGTTTTAGAAAATGTATCTGTGGGCTATGGAAAGAAGCCCCTGATCGAGCAGATCGGGCTGCGGCTTAAGCGGGGGCAGATCATGACCCTGATCGGGCCAAACGGCGCGGGAAAATCGACGATCCTGAAAAGTATCACCAGGCAGCTTGCGCTGCTTGGCGGGACTATCTATCTGGATGGACGGCGGATGGACCAGATGTCGGGGGAGGACGTTTCAAAGAAAATGTCTATGCTTATGACCGAGCGAGGGAGCGCGGAGTTTATGACGTGTGAGGATGTCGCCGCTGCGGGACGGTATCCATATACGGGAAGGCTTGGCGTCCTCACGGAAAAGGACTGGGAGATGGTGAGGGCTTCGCTTAAGCTCGTCCATGCGGAGGAGCTTGCGGAGACCCCGTTTTCTTCCATCAGCGACGGGCAGCGGCAGAGGGTACTGCTTGCGAGGGCGCTCTGCCAGGAGCCGGAGATCCTCGTACTCGACGAGCCGACCTCTTTTCTGGATATCCGGCACAAGCTGGAGCTTCTTACCATCCTGAAGGATATGGTGCGAAGGAAGAGGCTGGCAGTCGTCATGTCGCTGCATGAGATTGACCTGGCGCAGAAGGTGTCCGACATCGTGGTCTGCATCCATGACAATCAGGTGGAGAAGGTGGGAGCGCCGGAGGACGTCTTTACTTCCGCGTATATCCGCGATCTCTATGGCATGACTGCGGGCAGCTATCATGCCGAATCCGGCTGCCTGGAGATGGAGCCGGTGACAGGGAGGCCGCAGGTATTTGTGATCGGCGGGAACGGGAAGGGCATCCCGGCGTACCGGAGGCTTCAGCGGGAGGGCGTCCCGTTCGCGGCGGGAGTGCTCCATGAAAATGATGTGGATTACCCGGTGGCGCAGGCGCTGGCTGCAGAGCTTATCTCAGAGAGGGCGTATGAGCCCATCCGGGAGGAGACAAAGGCCCGCGCGCTGGAGGTGATGAGGGGCTGTGAGCGGATCATTATCTGCAACCGCGACTTTGGCGGGATCAATGCGGGGAACGGCGAGCTTGCGCGCCTTGCAGAAGAAGAGATGAAAGAAAAGGTAGGAGAGAAGCTATGATTTGGTTTGTCGGGGCAGGCCCGGGGGCAGAGGATCTTATCACTGTGCGGGGAAAAAGGCTGATTGAGGAAGCAGATCTTGTCATCTATGCGGGTTCGCTGGTGAACCCGGAGCTTTTGAAGAGCTGTAAGGAGGGCTGCGAGGTCTGCAACAGCGCCTACATGACGTTAGAGGAGGTGACGTCGCGGATGATCGCGGCGGAGCGAAGCGGAAAGGACACCGTGCGGCTGCACACGGGAGACCCCTGCCTGTACGGGGCTATCCGGGAGCAGATGGATATCCTGGAGGCGGAGGGGATCGAGTATCAGGTCTGTCCGGGGGTCAGCGCCCTCGGCGGGGCGGCTGCGGCCCTGAAGATGGAGTACACGCTGCCGGGAATCTCGCAGTCGGTCGTTATCACGAGGATGGCGGGGCGCACGCCGGTGCCGGAGCGGGAATCAGTCAAAAGCTTTGCCGCGCACCAGGCGACGATGGTATTATTCTTAAGCGCGGGTCTCCTTGAGAAATTGTCCGAGGAGCTGACTGCGGGCGGATATGAGGCGGACACCCCCGCTGCCATCGTCTACCGGGCAACATGGCCGCAGGAGCGGATTTTCAGGTGTACGGTCGGGACGCTCGCCCAGACGGCAGAAGAAAATGACGTCGCGAAGACGGCGCTGATCGTCGTGGGCAGGGCGCTGGACGGGGAATATGGGCGGTCGTGCCTGTATGACCCGGGGTTCTCCACGGAGTACAGGAAAGCAGAAAAAACAGAAGGGGAAGCAGCAAGATGAAGACAGTATATGTGGTAGGGCTTGGGCCGGGAGCAGAGGGGCAGATGACAGTCTGCGCCGATGAGACGCTAAAGGGCTGCGATGTGATCGTCGGCTATACGGTATATATCGATCTGGTCCGGGAGAGATATCCCGAGAAGCGTTTCCTCTCCACACCCATGAGGCAGGAGGTAAAGCGCTGCCGCATGGCGTTCGAGGAAGCGCAAAAAGGCTACGCCGTGGCGGTGATCTGCAGCGGCGACGCAGGGGTTTACGGCATGGCGGGAGTGATCTGCGAGCTGCAGGCGTCCTATCCCCAGGTGGAGGTCAGGGTCATACCCGGCATCACTGCAGCCTGCGGCGGCGCGGCGGTCTTAGGGGCGCCGCTTATGCATGATTTTGCAGTCATCAGCTTAAGCGACCTGCTGACGCCGTGGGAGAAGATAGAAAAACGGCTGTCCGCAGCCGCAGCCGCAGACTTTGTCATCTGCCTCTACAACCCGTCCAGCAGGAAGCGGGCGGATTATCTGAGTCGGGCGTGTGAGATCATGCTGGAGCACAAGCCGGCGGATACGGTGTGCGGGCTGGTCAGGAACATCGGGCGGGACGGCGAGGAAAGCCGCATCTTGTCCCTGGAAGAGCTGCAAGGCGCAGAGACCGATATGTTTACGACGGTGTTCATCGGAAATGAACAGACAAGGCGGATCGGGAACTATATGGTGACTCCGCGCGGGTATGTGATGGAAGAGAACCTTTTTGGCTGCCGATAAAATAAAACCGAAAGAAGGAACATACAATGACAAGACAGGAAGCATGGGATCTGCTTAATGAATATAACAAAGAAGAATTCCACCTTCAGCACGCGCAGATCGTTGAGCAGACGATGATGTATTTTGCCGACAAGCTCGGCTATGGCGATGAGAGAGAGTTCTGGGGCATTGTGGGACTGCTGCACGACCTGGATTTTGAACAATATCCGGATGAGCATTGTATCAAGAGCCAGGAGATCATGCGCGAACGTGGCATTGATGAGAGGATCATTCACGCTACGGCAAGCCACGGTTATGCGATTGCTGTCGATATAGAGCCGGAGCACGAGATGGAAAAGGTGCTGTATGCGGTAGATGAGCTGACCGGGCTGATCGGGGCAGTCGTGCTCATGCGCCCGTCAAAAAGCGTGCAGGACTTAGAAGTAAAATCTGTAAAGAAGAAGTTTAAGACAAAAGCGTTCGCCGCAGGCTGTGACAGAAGTGTCATACAGCGCGGCGCGGATATGCTGGGATGGACTTTGGAAGAATTGATCCAGCAGACGATCGATGCTTTGAAGA
>CAZFSW010000027.1:0-9563 GCA_964521655.1 uncultured Dorea sp. | reverse complement strand
TCTTGTTCCCGACAAGGCCATACATGGAAGCGATGTTGATGATACGGCCGTATTTCGCCGGGATCATGGCTTTCTTTGCAACCGCGCGGGCCATCTTGAAGGTTCCGGCAAGGTCGATATTTACTTCGTTCATAAACTGCTCGTCCGTGATATCCTCCGCCGGGGCTACCGCGCCCGTGCCGGCGTTATTGATCAGGATATCGATACGCCCCATCTTTTCAAGGATCTCGTCCACAGCGGCCTCGATGCGCTCCGTACTTGTGATATCGCACTGTACGCCGATCGCCTTTACGCCGTATTCCTTCGCAATCGCCTCCGCGTTCTCATCAATTAATTCTTTCCGTCTCGCAAGGCATACGATGCTGCATCCCTGGTTCGCGAGCGCGTGCGCCATCTGCACGCCCAGCCCTGTGGATGCCCCCGTAACAACCGCTACCCGGCCTGTCAGATCGAAATAATTTTTCATGATTCCACTCCTCCTTCTTTTTTATAGTGCTATTATAAATTATCACAGAAATCTTGTCCAGTATTGTTATTTGTCTGTCAATTATCCCAAAACCAAACGCCGCACATGCGTCGTTTGCACTCGCCACAGAAATGCATTTAATCATCGTCTCTGCGCTCTGCGCTTCGCCCGCTTCCAGAAACACCTGCGAGCCTCCCATTGAAGCCGCGTACTCCGACGTCACGACCTCGTCCGTGAGGTTAAGCTTCCCTTCCGCGAGCGCGTCAAAAATCAGCAAAAGCGTCATGATCTTCGTGACGCTTGCCGGAGGCCTTGCAGAATCCGCGTCCTTCTCATAGATTACCTGCCCCGTCGAGGCCTCCATGAGGATAGCGGAGGGCGCAAAGACCTCTATCACGCCCTGCTGCTGCGTCCCTCCTTCTCTCTCTTCGCTTTGCCCCGCTTCTTCCTGCAACATCAGGCCGTCTTCCCCGGCCGCCAGGACCGGCTGCGCCCAGAGGATGGCGCACAGCAGTACTGCCAGGATCCGTCTCATTTTCCACTCTCCATACTGAATCTATTATTACTAATGTAATAGCCGCCGCAGAAAAATATAACTGAAATCTGTTTTTAAGTAAGGATTTGATTGACTTGCCGACGGCCTCATTTTACAATGGGATGGAGAAGATTTTGATATGGAGATGCAGCAGATGTTACATGAAATAAATTTTCTATCTTATCATGGGCGCGGCGGGGTCCAGGGGGTTGCGCGCCGGATGCGCCTTAAGCATTTGAAGCCATTATCCTTTATCCCGGCAGTCCTTGTGATGTGCCTGATTTTCCGTTTCTCCTCACAGACCGGAGGAGCTTCGGGGAGCTTAAGCTATACGGCAAGCCTCCGGCTTGTGGAGGCATGGGACGCGGTATCTGGCAAAGGATGCAGCGAAAACGAGCTCCATGAATACGCACACAGAATCGAGCAGCCCATCCGCAAGCTCGCCCACGTGGCAGAGTATTTCCTGCTCGCCGTAACCGTGGCCTTTCCACTGTATCTGTATGAGCTTCGCGGAAGGAGGCTCGTCATCGTCACAGTCTTATTTTGCGCTGCGTTCGCCGCAGGGGACGAATACCACCAGTCCTTCGTAGCAGGGCGCGGCCCTTCCGCGCGGGACGTCCTGATCGACAGCGCGGGGGCGGCTGCCGGAGCGGCTGGGATGTACCTTATGGCTGCCCTGGTGGGGAAATACCGCACTGGCAGAAAGATAACCCATTGAAAGCGCCGCGCATAATCTCTTATGCGCTGCGCTTTCCTGCGATCTTTGGATTTCCCTGGAAGCCACATCCCCTTCGCAATCAGGAACCCTCACAAAATAACTGATACCACTTAATTCCTTACAGTGTCAGAGACGGCGCGGAATAAACCCTTGTGCCAAGCTCATTGTCGAGCATATACAGGCTCTTCGGGTCGTCGCCAAACAGCTCAAACTTCTTCACCAGGTTCTCAGCGTTCGTCTCCTCCTCGCCCTGTTCCTTCACAAACCAGTCTAAGAACTGCATCGTGCGGAAGTCCTTGACGGAGTATGCCGCGTCATAGATCGCGTGGACCAGGCTTGTCACATACCGCTCATGCTTCAGGCCCTGCGCCAGGATCGCTTTGGCGTCCTCTGTCTCGATGTCCGGCTTGTCGATCGCCTCCAGGAGCAGCTTCTCCCCGTTGTTCTGGAGATACTGGATAAAGAGCATCGCGTGGTCGCGCTCCTCCTGGGCCTGAATCTGATACCAATTGCTGAATCCGTCCAGCCCCTCCTCATCGTAATAATTGGAAAAAGCCAGATACAGATAAGCGGAATAAAATTCCTTGTTCACCTGCTGATTTAATAATTCTGTTACCTTCTTGTCTAACATGATTCTTCTCTCCTTTCGTTTTCCTGTCTACTGGTTTGCGCGGTAAGCCTCGTCTGCGCTGTACACGTCGAAGCCGCTCTCCTTCAATATTGCTGCCACCTGATCCGGGTCGTCGCTCTTAAGCACCGCCGCCGCATCGTTTCCATTGGCAAATGCGTACATATATTCTACATTTACCTGGCTCTTCACAAGCTGATGCATCGCCTTGCTTAACGACCCTGTCGCGTGAGGCACGCGCAGCGCCACCACATCAGTCAGCATAGCGGCGATCCCCGCCTCCTTAAGGGCGGCGCGTCCACGGTCCGGCTCGGACACGACCATGCGGAGCATCCCGTAATCGGAGGTATCTGCAAGGCTCAACGCCACGATATTCACATCATTGTCCGCGAGGACCTTAAGCACTTCATCAAGGCGTCCCTCCCTGTTCTCCATAAATACGGATAACTGTTGGATTGTATTACTCATACCATTCTTCCCCCTTTCTATAGCTGCCTGTTGTCAATGACACGCTTCGCTTTGCCCTCGCTTCTCTGGATGGTCTTCGGCTCCACCAGCTTCACTCTCACGGATACGCCGAGCGCCTGCTTAAGCACAGCTGCGACCTTCGCCCGAAGCTCGTCGAGCCTGCGGATCTCGTCAGAGAAATATTTCTCTTCCACCTCTACCATGACCGTAAGCACGTCCAGGTTATTTTCACGGTCTACGATCAGCATATAGTGAGGCGCAACGCCGCCGCCCATAGAGAGGAGCGCGGCCTCCACCTGCGTCGGGAATACATTGACGCCGCGGATCACCTTCATGTCATCGGTGCGCCCCGTGAACTTCTGGATCCTGGAAAGCGTCCTCCCGCACTCGCACGGGCTGCGGTCAATGCTTGTAAGGTCCTTCGTCCGGTAGCGCAGAAGCGGCATGCCCTCCTTCACAAGCGTAGTGAAGACAAGCTCGCCGGTCTCACCGTCCGCGCACGGGCTCTGGTCCGCCGGGTTCAGGATCTCAGGATAGAAGAAGTCTTCATATACGTGCAGCCCCTTGTGGTGGATGCAGTCAACCGCGACGCCCGGCCCGGTGATCTCACACAGCCCGTAGATGTCAAATGTATTGATGTTCAGCGTGTCCTCAATCTTTCTCCTCATCTCGTCCGTCCACGGCTCCGCGCCGTTGATGCTGGCCTTAAGCTGCAGGCGCTCCACAATTCCCGCCTCTGCCGCGGCCTCCGCGAGATACAGTGCATAGGACGGGGTACAGCCGAACGCAGTCGCGCCGAAATCCTCCATGCACATAAGCTGGCGCTTCGTATTGCCCGCAGACATCGGGATCGCCATCGCGCCCAGCGCCTGCGCGCCGAGGTCTAGTCCCATGCCGCCGGTGAAAAGCCCATAGCCGTAACACACATGGATGCGGTCTGCCTTTGTAAGCCCCGCCATCACAAGCCCTCTGGCAACGCATTCTCCCCATACGTCCACATCATACTGCGTATAGGAGGCCAGCGTCAGCTTCCCCGTCGTCCCGGACGTGCCCTGTACGCGGGCGATCTGCTCCTGCGGCACGGCAAGGAGCCCGAACGGATAATTATCCCTCAGGTCCTCCTTCGTCGTGAACGGGAGCTTGTCAATATCCTCAATTCCTCTGATATCCCCCGGCTGGACTCCGAGCTCATCCATCTTCTTCTTATAAAACGGCACGTTCTCGTACACATTCTTCACCTGCTTTACCAGGCGCCCGCTCTGAAGCGCGCTCATCTCATCCCTGCTCATGCACTCGATCTCCGGCCTCCTGTACTGCTCCTTCCAGTCTGCTAATGCCACCTTCGCCATTGTTCCCCTCCTTAATCTTTCATATTTTCTGCCTGTCGTTTTTACAGGCTGCAGCCCACGTCAAATGCTTTTTTGTTAATTTCCACCGTCTTTGGCGGCACGGTCTTTTCAATCACCTCATACCACTGCTCCTTTGTGAAATCCATGTGCTGCGCCGCGATTCCAAGCACAATGAGGTTGAACACCCTCGGATTCCCCAGCTTTTTTGATTCCTCCGTGGCATTCACCGTATATACCTTATGTGTTTTCTGAAGCTGTTCCAGGATCCCTTCCGGATATTCGGCCGCGCCGATCACGACAGGCATGGGGTCGATCCGCCAGTCATTCACCACCAGAACTCCGTCTTTTTTCAGGAAATGCGCGTACCTGAGCGCCTCCAGCTTCTCGAACGCGATGATGACGTCTGCCTGCCCTTCCTCCACGATCGGCTCCGCCACGCGGTCTCCGTAGCGCACGAAGGTCACGACGCTCCCGCCTCTCTGCGCCATCCCGTGTACCTCGGAGAGCTTCACGTCATAGCCGCCCAGGATGGCGAGTCCGCCCAGGATCCTGCTTGTAAGGAGCGTTCCCTGCCCGCCCACGCCGACAATCATAATATTCTTCACAGCCATCACTTCCCACCCTCCTTTACCAGTTCAATCGCGTCAAACTTACAGAGGCCCGCGCACAGTCCGCAGCCGGTACACATTGTGTCGTCGATCCGGATAGTTCCGTCCGTATTTTTTGTCATGGCGGGACATCCCGGCTTCATGCACATCCCGCATTTCTTGCATCTATCCGCGCGGGCGGCGTAGAGCGGCTTCTTCGCCTTGCTGAGAAGCACGCATGGGCTCCTGGTGATGATGACGGACACCTCGTCTCTATCAAGCTCCTCCTTCACCGTCCGCTCCAGGGCCCGAAGGTCAAATGCATTGACCTCTGTTACATATTTCACGCCCACCGCGCGGCAGAGCGCCGCGATATCGATCGCGTAGGTCGGATCCCCCTGCAGCGTCTTCCCTGTCGCTGCGTGGTCCTGGTGGCCGGTCATCCCCGTGGTGGAATTGTCGAGGATCAGCACCGTCCCCGCCGCCTTGTTGTATACCATGTTCATCAGGGAATTAACGCCTGTATGTAAGAAAGTGGAATCCCCAATGACAGCCACCCAGTCCCTGATATAATCCCTGCCCTTCGCCTTTTCCATCCCATGCAGGCTGGAAATGCTGGACCCCATGCACATCGTCGTATCCACAACGCTTAAGGGGGCAACCGCGCCCAGCGTATAGCAGCCGATATCTCCCGCCGCGTGGAGCTTCAGCTTGTTCAGCACATAATAAACGCTGCGGTGCGGGCAGCCCGGGCAGAGGATCGGCGGCCTTCCCGGCGCCTGCGCCGCAGCCCCGGTATCCAGCTTTTCTCCGAGGATCGCCTCTCTTAGCATATTCGCGCTGTACTCGCCCTGGATAGTAAGGATCTCCTTACCGATCGCGCGGATCCCCCACGACTTCACCTGCTCCTCGATCATGGGGTCAAGCTCCTCTACGATATAGAGCGTCTCTACCTTTGACGCGAAATCCTCAATCAGCTTCCTCGGAAGCGGGTTCACCATGCCAAGCTTAAGGACGGATGCCTCCGGCATCGCCTCCTTTACATACTGATAGGGGATCCCGCTTGTAATGACGCCGATTTTCGTATCGCCCATCTCCACGCGGTTGAGCGGAAGCGCATCCGCCGCCTCCATAAGCTCCAGGTTCCTCTTTTCTATCTCGATATGGCGAAGCTTCGCATTGCCCGGCATCATGACGGTCCTGCGGATGTCCTTGACGTATGGCTTGTCCTCCGGCTCCTCGCGCTCACATAAGCTTACAAGCCCCTGTGAATGTGCAAGCCTCGTGGTAGTCCGCAGGATAAAGGGACGGTCGTACTTCTCGCTAAGCTCAAACGCCGCCTTTATATACTCCTTCGCCTCCAGGCTGTCGGATGGCTCTAAGACCGGGAGCCCAGCCGCACGCGCCACCATGCGCGTGTCCTGCTCATTCTGCGAGCTGTACAGCCCCGGGTCGTCCGCCACCACAAAGACAAGCCCGCCATTCACGCCCATATAGGAGACGGTATAGGCGGGATCCGCCGCTACATTGAAACCCACATGCTTCATGCACGCCATCGCGCGCACGCCCGCAAGCGACGCCCCGATCGCGACCTCCGCCGCGACCTTCTCATTCGGCGACCACTCGCAGTACAGGGCGTCCCTGTACTGCACCAGACATTCGCTGATCTCCGTGCTGGGCGTGCCGGGATAGGCGGCGGACACCTTTACCCCCGCCTCATACGCTCCTCTCGCGATCGCCTCATTGCCAAGCATAATGACCTTCGCCGGTTCTGACATATCATCTATCTTCCTTTCTTCTGTAATTACACGAGCTCCACCTTGCATATGCAAGATGGAGTCTCTCATTCTACCTCTCACTTAATTCCTTCGGCGTATACAGGTGTCTCGGGATCCCGTCCACCATGATCGGGGCCATATCGCCCTGGATCAGCGGCCTTACATAAGAAATGAATTCTTTCGTCACATAAGTGCCCTCTTTATTCACCCATTCTCTGGGAACCAGCTTCTCATCATTGGCAATCTTGTGGACGTCCTTCACCTCAGTCCCGCACTGGTACGGGTCGTCAGACAGCCTCTGGAGCACGACCATCTTGCCGGAGTCACCCTCGTCCGCCGCCTTTACCGCGGCGCCGCCCACCTGCTGCGCCTCTAAGATATCCACACGGGACGCCGCGTGGGACGCCGAACGCTGCAGGGTGCTCAGCTCGATGGCGCGCGTCTTGCAGCCGAGCTCACCCGCGATATAATTCGACAGATAGACCGCCGTCCCGGATAGCTGCTTGTGCCCGAACGCATCCACAAAGTCGAGGCTGTTGCCGAGCTCGCACACATATCTTCCGTCCGCCAGATGGATGCCCTCAGAGATCGCCACAACTACCGAGGTCTTCCTCTCCAGAAGCTTCCCCACCTTTTCCCCGAATTTCTTAATATCAAAATCAAGCTCCGGCAGATAGATGAGGTCCGGTCCTTCGCAGTCCTCGCCCTCTGCAAGCGCGGAAGAACCGGTAAGCCAGCCGGCGTTCCTTCCCATGATCTCCACGATCGTCACCACGCCCTTGCTGTATTCCAGGCAGAAGCTGTCGCGGATGATCTCTTTCATCGAAGTACCGATATACTTCGCCGCGCTCCCATAGCCCGGCGTGTGGTCGGTAAGCGCAAGGTCATTGTCAATCGTCTTCGGGCAGCCGATAAATCTGGTCGGATGCCCTGTGATAATCGCATAGTCGGATAATTTCTTAATCGTGTCCATCGAATCATTGCCGCCGATGTAGATAAACGCCTCGATATCAAGCTTGTCCAGGATCCCGAAGATCTTGTCATAGACGTCCCTTTCCTCGTAGATTTCCGGCAGCTTATAGCGGCAAGACCCCAAAAACGCCGCCGGCGTCCTCTTTAACAGCTCTGCGTCAAGCTCTGTCCTGATATGGTCAGAAAGGTCGATATACCTCTCCTCCAAAAGCCCCTGCACGCCGTGGAGCATCCCGTACACCTTCTTCGCCCCGCGGTCCCTCGCGGTGCGGTACACCCCAGCAAGGCTGGAGTTGATCGCCGCTGTCGGCCCTCCTGACTGCCCTACGATTACATTTCTCTTCATAATAATCTGTTCCCTTCCTTCTCTAAATTGCATCAACATTTCTATTTTAGTATATTTCCAACTAAATGTCCATAAAAATACTTAATTTTCATCCTTCGCCCAGTTATATGCGTAGGTCACCGCTTTTTTCCAGCCCCGTATCTTCCTTTTGCGCTCCTCCTCTCCGATGGAGGGCCTGAAGATCCGGTCTGTCTTACGGTTCCTGATCACGTCCGCCTTGTCGTTCCAGTAGCCCACGGCGAGCCCCGCCAGATACGCCGCGCCCATCGCGGTCGTCTCGACGCAGCCCGGGCGCTCCACCGGCGCATCTATAATATCCGCCTGTGCCTGCATGAGGAAATTATTGGCGCTCGCGCCGCCGTCCACCCGAAGCGTGCTCAGGGAAATGCCGGAATCCGCCTCCATCGCAAGCAGCACGTCTTGTACCTGATAGGCGATGGATTCGAGCGTCGCGCGGATAATGTGCGATTTATTCACACCCCTTGTGATCCCCACGATCGTCCCCCTCGCATACTGATCCCAGTAGGGCGCGCCAAGCCCCGTGAACGCCGGGACGACATAGCAGCCGTTCGTGTCCTTTACCTTCCCCGCCATATATTCCGAATCCGCCGCAGAATCAATGAGGCGCATCTCATCCCTGAGCCACTGGATCGCAGCCCCCGCCACAAAGATGGAACCCTCCAGCGCGTACTCCACCCTGCCATTTTGCCCCCAGGCGATGGTGGTCAAAAGCCCGTTCCTGGAAAACACCGGCTTCTCCCCTGTATTCATAAGGAGGAAGCAGCCCGTCCCGTATGTATTCTTCGCATCTCCCGGCGCAAAGCAGGTCTGCCCGAAGAGCGCGGACTGCTGGTCGCCCGCCGCGCCGCCGATAGCCACCGGGCCGCCGAGGAAGGAGGCGTCCGCCTGCCCGTATATGCAGCTTGACGGCTTCACCTCCGGCAGCATCGCCGCCGGGATCCCGAGCAGATCCAGGATTTCCTGATCCCACTCCAGCGTATTGATATTAAAGAGAAGCGTGCGGGAGGCATTCGAGTAATCGGTCACATGGACCTTCCCCTTCGTCAGCTTCCAGATGAGCCACGTCTCCACCGTGCCGAACAGCACCTCGCCCCGCTTTGCGCGCTCACGCACACCCTCCACATGGTCCAGGATCCATTTGATCTTTGTGCCGGAAAAATAAGCGTCGATGATCAGCCCGGTCTTCTTGCGGAAGAACTCTGTATATCCCTGCTCCTTGAGGCTGTCGCAGTACTTTGCCGTCCTCCGGCACTGCCACACGATCGCGTGGTACACTGGCTCGCCCGTCTCCTTATCCCACACGATCACCGTCTCGCGCTGGTTGGTGATCCCAATCGCCGCAATGTCCTTTGCCCCCGCGCCGATCTTGCTCATGGCCTCCACCGCCACGCCAAGCTGCGTAGACCAGATCTCGTCGGCGTCATGCTCCACCCATCCGGGCTGCGGAAAATATTGCGTAAATTCCTTCTGCGCGATGCTGCATATCTCGCCATGCTCATTAAAAAGAATACAGCGGTTGCTCGTCGTCCCGGCGTCAAGCGCCATCACGTATTTTCCCATAGCTTCATCCCTCCTGTTCGGTATACTCCTCCTGAATTCCGGACTTTTCTACCTGTTCGGCCGGAAATGTCCGCGCTTTCTTATAATTTATTCACAGCCTCTTTCAGATACCCGTTGCTCACCTGCGAGAACTTC
>CAZFSW010000026.1:8697-10071 GCA_964521655.1 uncultured Dorea sp. | reverse complement strand
AAAGGAGATACCCTGTACCGGGATGGCGCAGGGTACTTTTTACGCTCTGTTCTAAAAAAAATATAAACTGTGTTGACAAACGGAAAAGGTAGTGATAAATTAATAGTCGAAGAGTATTAGCACTCGAATTTATGGAGTGCTAACAGGATATAAAGGAGGGGAGGCAGATGGTTTCGGAGCACGGCCTTAATGAGCGTAAGCTGACAATCCTCCATGCGATTATTAAGACTTATCTGGAAACGGGCGAGCCGGTGGGTTCGAGGACGATCTCCAAGTATTCGGATCTGAATTTAAGCTCCGCTACGATCCGCAATGAGATGTCCGACCTGGAAGATCTGGGCTACATCATGCAGCCGCACACGTCGGCGGGGCGCATCCCCTCGGATAAGGGATATCGGCTGTATGTCGATATGCTGATGGAGGAGAAGGAGCAGGAGCTGAACGAGAAGCAGGAGCAGATGCTGGAGAAAGCGGATAAGATGGATAAGCTTCTCAAGCAGGCGGCGAAAGCCCTCGCGAACAGCACGAATTACGCGACGATGGTCTCGACGCCGATGAACAGTGCGAATAAGCTGAAATTCATCCAGCTTTCGGCAGTGGACGCAGAGCAGGTGATCGCGGTGATCGTGCTTGGCGGAAATGTGATTAAGAACAAGATCATCAATGTGGAAGAACCGATCAGCAATGAGAATCTCCTGAAGCTCAATATGCTCCTCAACACGACGCTCAACGGTATGTCCATCGAGGAGATCAATCTGGGGCTGATCGCAAGGCTTAAGGAACAGGCGGGCATCCACAGCGGGGTAGTCGGAAATGTGCTGGACGCGGTGGCGGACGCCATTCAGGTTGACGAGGATATGCAGATTTACACAAGCGGCGCGACGAACATTTTCAAATACCCGGAGCTTTCCGACAAGCAGAGCGCGCAGGAGATCATCAGCGCATTTGAAGAGAAGCAGCAGCTTACAGAGCTTGTGACGCAGACCCTGTCTCACGAGGAGAATACCGGGATCCAGGTGTACATCGGGGACGAGGCGCCGGTTGAGAATATGAAGGACTGCAGCGTTGTTACCGCGACCTATGAATTAGGCGAGGGGATGAAGGGAACGATAGGTATTATCGGGCCAAAGCGGATGGATTACGAGCATGTGTTAAGATCAATGAAACGGCTGCAAAATGAGCTGGATCAGATGTTCCATAAAAAAGAATAAAGAGGAAAGGTGGAATGACCGTTGGAGGATAAGCAGGAGAAGAGCCAGGAGGATATGGTAAAGGAAGCCGTGGAAGAAGCGAAGAAAACGGCGGCCAGCCGTGAGGAAAATGCAGCAAAGGAAACGGGCGGCGCGGACGCTGAAGCAGAAAGCGCGGATGCAG
>CAZFSW010000026.1:0-8597 GCA_964521655.1 uncultured Dorea sp. | reverse complement strand
AAGCGCGGATGCAGGGAAAGCGGATATGAAAGACGCAGATGCAGAAAGCGCGGAGAAAGCAGATGAGAGCAGCGCCGACGCAGAAGATGCAGACGCGGAGGATGCAGACGCAGACGCGGCGGACGAAAACGGCGGCGGATCCGATCCGCAGGAGGACGCAGAGGACGCCGGGGAAGAAGGTTCCGGCAAGAAATTATTTGGCAGAAAGAATAAGAAGGATAAGAAGGACAGTAAGATTGAAGAGCTGACGGACCGCCTGACACGGCAGATAGCAGAGTTTGATAACTTCCGCAAACGTACCGAAAAGGAGAAATCCCATATGTATGAGGTAGGGGCGAAGGATATCATAGAAAAGATACTTCCGGTAGTCGATAGCTTTGAGCGGGGCCTTAGCGCCGTTGAAGACGGACAGAAGGAAGACCCGTTCGTCCAGGGCATGGAGAAGGTATATAAGCAGCTTATGACGACGCTGGAAGGGATTGGGGTCACGCCGATCGAAGCGGTGGGCGGGGAGTTCAATCCGGATTTCCACAACGCGGTGATGCACGTGGAGGATGAAAACCTCGGGGAAAATATAGTAGCCGAGGAGCTTCAGAAGGGTTATATGTACCGTGACTCAGTAGTAAGGCACAGCATGGTAAAGGTAGCAAATTAAAAAATAAAATTTGAGGAGGTTTTATTATGGGCAAGATCATAGGAATTGACTTAGGTACGACAAATAGCTGCGTAGCTGTTATGGAGGGCGGCCAGCCGACCGTCATCGCAAATACGGAGGGAGCGAGGACAACACCGTCTGTAGTGGCGTTCACAAAGAACGGAGAGCGGTTGGTAGGCGAGCCTGCGAAGCGCCAGGCGGTCACGAACGCGGAGCGCACGATTTCTTCTATTAAGAGGGAGATGGGCTCCGATTACCGGGTGACAATTGACAGCAAGAAATATTCCCCGCAGGAGATTTCCGCGATGATCCTCCAGAAGCTGAAAGCGGACGCGGAAGGATATCTTGGCGAAAAGGTGACGGATGCGGTTATCACGGTCCCGGCCTACTTCAACGACGCGCAGCGTCAGGCGACGAAGGACGCAGGCAAGATCGCCGGGCTGGATGTGAAGCGTATCATCAATGAGCCCACAGCGGCGGCGCTGGCATATGGGCTTGACAATGAGAAAGAGCAGAAGATCATGGTATATGACCTCGGCGGCGGCACGTTCGATGTTTCGATTATTGAAATCGGCGACGGGGTTATCGAGGTGCTTTCCACAGCGGGCAATAACAGGCTTGGCGGGGACGACTTCGACCAGAAGGTCACAGACTATATGATTTCAGAATTCAAGAAGCAGGAGGGGGTTGACTTATCGACAGATAAGATGGCGCTTCAGCGGCTGAAGGAAGCGGCTGAGAAAGCAAAGAAGGAGCTCTCCTCCGCGACGACGACGAACATCAACCTTCCGTTCATCACGGCGACGGCAGAAGGGCCGAAGCATTTTGACATGAACCTGACAAGGGCGAAGTTCGACGAGCTGACGCACGATCTCGTGATGAAGACCTCAGATCCTGTGAAAAGGGCGCTCTCCGATGCTGGCATCACGGCGTCCGAGCTGGGGCAGGTGCTGTTAGTCGGCGGCTCCACCCGTGTTCCGGCGGTGCAGGAGGAAGTCAAGCGCCTGACTGGAAAAGAGCCGAGCAAATCCCTGAACCCAGATGAGTGCGTGGCGCTCGGCGCGTCCGTACAGGGCGGCAAGCTTGCGGGCGACACAGGCGCGGGAGACGTCCTGCTTCTTGACGTGACTCCGCTGTCCCTTTCTATTGAGACGATGGGCGGAGTTGCCACACGTCTGATCGAGAGAAATACGACGATCCCGACCAAGAAGAGCCAGATCTTCTCCACGGCGGCAGACAACCAGACGGCGGTTGATATCAATGTCGTACAGGGCGAACGGCAGTTTGCGAGGGATAACAAGTCGCTTGGGCAGTTCCGGCTGGACGGCATCCCGCCGGCTCCGCGCGGAGTGCCGCAGATCGAGGTTACGTTCGACATCGACGCGAACGGCATTGTAAATGTGTCCGCGAAGGATCTTGGAACAGGGAAGGAGCAGCATATCACGATCACCGCCGGATCCAATATGTCCGATGAGGATATTGACAAGGCGGTAAAAGAGGCTGCGGCATTTGAGGCGCAGGATAAGAAGCGCAAGGAGGGCATCGACACCAAGAATGATGCGGACGCGCTGGTATTCCAGACGGAAAAGGCTCTGGGCGAGGTCGGCGACAAGCTTGACGGAGCTGACAAGGCTACGGTTGAGGCTGACTGCAAGGCATTAAAGGAGCTGCTTGAGAAGGTCAATATGGACGACATGACGGACGCGCAGATCGCGGAGATCAAGGCTGGCAAGGAGAAGCTTATGGAAAGCGCGCAGAAGCTCTTCACAAAGATGTATGAGCAGGCTGGCGCGGCGGCAGGGGCTCAGGGCGCGGGCCCGGATATGGGTGCAGGAGCCCAGGGCGCAGGCCCGGCGCCGGATGGATTCCAGGGCGACGATGTCGTAGATGGGGATTATAAGGAAGTCTAGGACACTTGGCGAGGTTTCTCCTCATGAGTCTGGTGTGAAGACTGTTCCGCGGAACTTGGCGAGATTTTTTCACGCTTAGTCTCGCGGAACTTCCTTATGAAAGGAGCAAGAATGGCAGAATCAAAAAGAGACTATTATGAGGTACTCGGCGTCGGAAAGGATGCTGACGACGCCACCTTGAAAAAAGCATACAGGCAGGTTGCGAAGAAATACCATCCTGATATGAATCCCGGAGATGCGGAGGCGGAGAAAAAATTCAAAGAGGCTTCAGAAGCCTATGCGGTCTTAAGCGACCCAGAGAAGAGACGCCAGTATGACCAGTTCGGCCATGCCGCGTTTGAGGGCGGAGCCGGAGGCGCAGGCGGGTTCGGCGGCTTTGACTTTAGCGGGGCGGATTTCAGCGATATCTTTGGCGATATCTTTGGCGATCTGTTCGGCGGGAGCAGCAGGAGAAGCCGCGGGGGGCAGGGTCCGATGAAGGGCTCGAATCTGCGCAAGAGTATCCGCATCACGTTTGAGGAGGCTGTGTTCGGCTGTGAAAAAGAGCTGGACGTCGTACTGCAAGATCCATGCCCGAAGTGCGGCGGCACAGGCGCGAAGCCGGGGACTTCCCCGGAGACCTGTCCGAAGTGCGGCGGCAAAGGACAGGTCGTTTATACGCAGCAGTCTTTCTTCGGAACTGTCCAGAATGTGCAGACGTGCCCGGACTGCCGGGGCACGGGCAAGATCATCCGCGAGAGATGTCCGGATTGCGGCGGCACGGGATATGTCTCCAGCAGGAAGAAGATCGCGGTATCCATCCCGGCGGGAATCGACAACGGGCAGAGCGTCCGCATCCGGGAGAAGGGCGAGCCGGGCGTGAACGGAGGGCCAAGAGGGGACCTGCTCGTGGAAGTGGCGGTTTCCAGGCATCCGATTTTCCAGCGCCAGGATATGCATATCTTCTCTACCGTGCCGATTTCCTTCGCTCAGGCGGCGCTGGGCGCGGATATCAAGATCAAGACGGTGGACGGCGACGTCATCTATACCGTGAAGCCCGGGACAAAGACAGACACGAAGGTGCGCCTGAAGGGAAAGGGCGTTCCCTCCCTCCGCAATTCACAGGTGCGCGGCGACCATTATGTCACGCTTGTCATCCAGACGCCAGAGCACTTAAGCCCGGAGGCAAAGGAAGCGCTGCGCAGGTTCGACGAGCTGTCGGGGAATACGCTGAACATAGCGGCGGGAACATCCGGCACAGGCAACGCGGGTGCGGGCGGCAGGAAGAAAAAAGGATTTATGGGTAAAATGAAAGAAGCCTTTGATGAATAAGCATCAAAGGCTTTTCCTGTGTGCGCCCGCAGTTTCGTTTGGCGGATTTGCCTGAAAAAGTTCTTGACGGACTTCAACGGGTTATAGTATGATTTTCCTGTAAAAGCAAGTTTCATATTCTATCATAGTTTTCTTGCGCCTTTGCGGCGGTCTGTGAATCTTTGAATCCTGCTTTTCAATACCAATTAGCATTTTTATAAGCAGGAAAGAGGACGGTGAAAGCTTATGGGGAATGGACTTGCGAGGGAAGTGTCTCTTGCGGAAGCGAAGGCAAAATATGACGCCCAGTGTAAAAGGGTGCTGAGTCAGAAAGAAATCCTCGCATGGATTCTGCGGCGGACGGTCAGAGAGTTTGCGGGGATGGATATTCCAGAAATTATCGCTTGTATAGAGGGCGAGCCGGAGATTTCCGAAGCCCGCGTGTATCCCGGAGAAACCAATGCGGAGAGGATCAGAGGGCTTGCGAATGAGGACAAAGTGCCGGAGGAAGGGACTGTTTACTATGATATACGGTTTTACGCCTGCGCGCCGGGAGAACATGGAAAAATACGCCTGATTATCAATGTGGAAAGCCAGAGGAGCTTCCGCCCCGGATATGAGATTGTCACACGGGGGATTTTCTATGGGGCACGGATGATTTCCGCGCAGCTTGGCACAGAGTTCAGGTATTCAGAGTATGATGACATTAAGAAGGTGTGCAGCATTTGGCTGTGCTTTGACGCGCCCGCGAAGATAGGAAATGCGATTTCGGAATATCGAATCACAAAAGAGGATATCATTCCAGGTCTTTTGGATATCGCGGAGGCGTATGATAAGCTGTCGGTTGTAGTGATTGCCCTGAACGAGAAAGCAGGTTCGGATGATATATTTATAGGCATGATTAATACGTTATTTATGGACGCGCCATATGAGGATAAAAAGAAAAGGCTCGAAACAGAATATCATATTAATATGGGGGATGAGATGGGAAAGGAGATGGACATTATGTGTAATCTTTCAGGCTTAGTAGAAGAACGGGGAATTGAGCAGGGAATCAAGATTATGGTGTCAAATTTGCTGCGCCTGGGAAGTGTCAGCGATGAGGATATATTGAAGGCGTCAGGGATTTCCAAAGAGCAGCTAGAAGGAATCAGGAAAGAATGTAAGTAAAGTAAGGCCGGCGGATAACGGCATTTGTGATTAGCCGATATCCGCCGGCTTTTTCCTGTCACTGGAAATTTCAGAAGCCCGCTTTTCGCTCCTAACCTCTGACCCGCGCCCGGTTCTGCCGGAAGATGAGCGCCACGCCGAGGAATGCTGCCGCGAAGAGGAGTTGGATGCCAAACCCCCGGTACAGGGACGTCCGCTGCGCCGCCGAGAATGTGCTGTTCCCGGCAATCAGGTTATTGGCCGTCTCGTACCAGTAGACCGGGAGAAAATGCGCTACGGCCCTCATGCCCTTTGAGAGCACGTCCAGATCCACGAAAACGCCGCAGGAGAACGACATGCCGAGGCTTAGCACATTGACCACTGCGCTGATGATCTCGTCCTTCTTCACAAGGGAGCTTACGAGGAAGGAGAGCGACAGCGAGACCAGCATCAGGAGGAAGCTGTTCGCCAGATAGAGGGGCAGATGCCTGTCTGAGAGCATTTCCTTCCCGTACAGGAGGGCGGGCAGCAGGGTGCAGATGCCCCACACCACAAGACCGATGACCGCGAATCCTGCGAAAAGCTGGAGGTTTAAGCTTTTGCCGGATACGGAGGAGCATAGCATACGCCTCTTTACATCCGGCTTCTCAAACGCGATCATAATGTAGGTTAATACATAGCATAGAATGGAAATCATGATGTAGGGGGTGTACTGGTACATGAACGCATACCTCGGCTTTTCCCCTCCGTGCCCGGTCTTGTCGATCAGGTTCACATCCGGCGTGTCCCCCGCGAGCTTTTGTATTTCTGAGATTGCGCCGGAGAGGGAAAAGCCCCCTTTTGTCAGGATTTGCACGTCATTTAAAAATGTGTTGATCTGCTGGTCTATATAGTAGCCGCTTGTGCTTCCCGGGACTTTCGTGACGGGGAGCTTTTCTCCATTTTCGAGGCATTTTTCTTCAAAATCCTCCGGAATTGTTACGACGTAGTAGACCTCCCGGTAAAAAAGGCGGTCCTGGAGGATGCTCTCATCGTCAGGGATATCCTTGATATGATGATAGCATGCTAGGTAATCGGCAAGCCCCTTTGCAAGCTCGCCGCCGTCCCGGTCGATGACCGCGATATCAAGGCTTTCCTGCTCAAAGCTTACAGCTCCATTGGAGCCCAGCATCTTGTCAACCATGATGCTCATGGCGAGGAAAATGGCGACATACATGAACACAATATTGAGATTGCGTTTGGTAATGGTGAGGAATCCTTTAAATATTGTCATAACATTTCCTCCTTACTCCTAAAAATGCAAGCGCAACAAACAGGACGCTCATAGCGCCCAGGGTGAGCAGGCATCTGGTGAAGCGCGCCATATCGTTATACACGCCCATGCAGTAGAAAGCGTCGCTTAATACCGCCGCAGGGTTGATACGGTTGATGATCGGGCATTTTAATTCCAGGATGTTTTTCATGTTTCCGAACATCAGCCCGGCGAGAAATCCGGGTATCAGGGTGAGGGCGACGACGATGCCCATCTTTACTCCGAGCCCCGCCTTGCCGATAGAGCCGAACGCAAGCCCCATCGCCACTCCGATGACGCTTCCCATGAGGTCTACGAGAAGGAGCGCGCCGGGGCTGTCGCCGAGGCTGATCCCGAGTGCTTTCACCACATAGAGGTTCAGGATCAGGATATTGATGAAATGAATCAGCGCCAGTGTCAGCATATCAACGATGACCAGCAAAAGCCGGTGGGTCGGCGTGATGCTCCGCCTCGCGCCGAGCGCAGAGAGATTCGCCTGGCTGTCAAAGCTTGCGCGCACGCCCAGGAACATCCCGGACAGGCAGGCATAGGCAATGAGCGCGTAGAAATACTGGATGTTCGGGTTCAGCGACTTCCCGCCGAGGGATCGCTCTTCGACCATATCTTGATAGCCGTCGAGCGAAGCCGCAGCGTCAGCAAGCCTCTCTGGGTGGTCAGAGGCGATCTTACGCATCAGGGAAGCATTCTGATTGTAAGTGGCAAGCAGGGAGGTGAGGATGCTCTCATCTAGTCCATTTTTCCCCACGGTCAGGGAGGGGGTATCCTTCACATAATAGATTCCCGATATGTTTTCCTCGTTAAGCTCATCTAGGGCGTCCTTTTCAGAGGTGACATCCCGGATGTCCAGGATATCGCCGTCCATTTCTTTCAGAAATGCGTCGAAGGACTGCGCGTTTTCAGAATGGACGTCTTCTTCGACGACGGCGACCGGTACCGCGTCCCATTCGGATTCCCCGGTCGCTTCTATATTTGTCCCAAAGGAAAAATAATAGAAGGTGCCGAGGATCATCGGAAACGCGAGCGCCCAGAACATGACGGAAAATTCCCGGATCATCTGCAGGAACCGGTATTTGAATAAAAACAGCATGGCCAGTCCTCCCTTCTAATCCCTTAATTCTTTCCCGGTGATTTCCAGGAATACGTCGTTTAAGGTCGGAAGCTCCGAAAATACCCGTCCAAAGGAGACGTCGTGCTCCTGAAGGTAGCTCAGAAGACGCACAAGGTTGTGCTTTGCGCTGCGGGAGCGCACCCGCAGGATCTGATCCTCATATGTGACGTCAAAGACGTGGGGAAGCCTTCGGATCCCGGCGAGAAGCTCTTCATCGAGCGCAATTGCCTCGATGGTGATGCTCTCGCCGGTCTTAATCATTTTTTTCAGCTCCTCTGTCGTGCCGGTCGCCAGCACCTGCCCGTGGTCGATGATGGCGATGCGGGAGCAGATCTGTTCCACCTCCTCCATATAATGCGAGGTGTAGATGATGGTCGAGCCCTGCCGGTTCAGCTCCAGGATGCCCTCCAGGATCCTGTTGCGGCTCTGCGGGTCTACTGCCACGGTCGGCTCGTCCATGATGATGAGTTTTGGTTTATGCACGATGCCACAGGCGATATTCAGCCTCCGAAGGAGCCCGCCGGAGAGCTTCTTCGGGCGCATCCTGCGAAAATCCTCAAGCCCCGTAAATCGGATGGCTTCCTCCACGAGCCCGCGCCGCTTCGCCTTATCCCTGATATACAGCCCGCAGAAATAGTCAATATTTTCCCAGACAGACATCTGGTCGAACACCGCCACATTCTGCATGACGACCCCGATATCCTTCTTAATATCATAGCTGTCGGGGCGCATTTCCTTCCCGAAGACCGTGATCTTGCCCTTGTCGTATTTCAAGAGGGCGAGCAGGCAGTTAATGGCGGTCGTTTTGCCGGAACCGTTGGGGCCTAAGAGCCCGAAGACTTCTCCCTCCTCGATGTCCAGGCTTAAGTGGTCGAGCGCGACGAGCTGGCCGTAGCGTTTTACCAGATTTTCAATGTGAATCATGGGTGTGCCTCCTGTTTCCGCATATTTTGCATATCCGGGCCGGACGGACGCAGCCGGGGAGCGCAGGCCTCACACAGAAGACGAAGTAACGTTCCAGTGAACTAAGCGCTAACTGCGGCTAAGGCGCTTTGGAGAACCGTCGCGCCTAAGTCTTCGTAAGCGCTGGATTTCACTTCCACTAAAGACACTTCTGATCGTCTTCTGTGTGAGGCCTGCGCTCCCCGGCTGCGTCCGTCCGGCCCGGATATG
>CAZFSW010000025.1:7086-10153 GCA_964521655.1 uncultured Dorea sp. | reverse complement strand
GTTACCGGGCTGATAAGCGAAGAGGAGGGGATTACACTTGTGGCGGGCGTAGACGCCTACACGGAGGTCCCGAATACATACCCGGTATTTCAGACGATAGGCGAATGCGACGTGGAGGCGGACGTGGTGATCGACTTTTCTGGCGCGGGGGCGGCGGACGCGCTGCTGGACTACTGTGTGAAGAAGCATCTTCCGGTCGTGCTCTGCACTACGGGGCTCTCTGAGGGGCAGCTTGCGAAGCTGGAGGAAGCGGCGAAGGAGACGGCAGTCCTGCGCTCTGCAAATATGTCTCTGGGGGTCAATCTTCTGCTAAAGCTTCTTAAGGATGCGGCGAAGGTCCTGGCCCCGGCGGGCTTTGACGTCGAGATAGTGGAAAGGCACCATAACCAGAAGCTTGACGCTCCGAGCGGGACTGCGCTTGCGCTTGCGGACTCTGTCAACAGCGCGCTGGATAACGAGTATTCCTACGTCTATGACAGGAGCCAGGCAAGACAGAAGCGGGATAAGAAGGAGATCGGGATCTCCGCCGTGCGGGGCGGCACGATCGTGGGGGATCACGAGGTTATTTTTGCGGGTACAGATGAAGTGATTGAATTCAGGCATACGGCATATTCCAGGGCGGTATTCGGCAGGGGCGCTGTCGAGGCCGCCAAATTCCTTGCCGGAAAACCGGCGGGGCGCTATGAGATGTCGGACGTGGTAGGCCTGGGATAGGAGGGAATGCGGATCATGAAAGAATTAGAGACACGTTATCTGGAAAGGCTCTCACAGCTTTATCCGACGATTGCAAAGGCATCGACGGAGATTATCAATCTACAGGCAATCCTTAATCTTCCCAAGGGCACGGAGCATTTCCTCACGGATATCCACGGGGAGTACGAGGCGTTTTCCCATGTACTCAAAAACGGTTCGGGTTCGGTACGGCGCAAGGTTAACGACGTTTTTGGAAATACGATGAGCAGCAGGGACAAACAGACGCTTGCCACGCTGATCTATTATCCGAGAGAGAAGATGGCGCTGATCAAGAAGAAGGAAGAAAATATAAAGGACTGGTATAAGATCACGCTGTACCGGCTGATCGAGGTGTGCAAATGCGCGGCGAGCAAATACACACGCTCGAAGGTGAGGAAAGCGCTGCCCCCGGAGTTCGCCTATGTGATTGAAGAGCTGATCACCGGGCAGACGGACGCGTCTTCGGATAAGGAATCCTATTACAGCTCCATCGTCAATACGATCATCGGCATCGGGCGGGCAGAGGTTTTCATCACCGCGCTGTGTGAGCTGATCCAGAGACTTACTGTGGACCATCTGCACATTGTCGGGGATATCTACGACAGAGGGCCGGGCCCGCATATTATCATGGATAAGCTGATGAAGTACCATTCGGTCGATATCCAGTGGGGGAACCACGACGTCCTCTGGATGGGCGCCGCCGCCGGCCAGAGGGGTTGTATCGCCAATGTCATCCGTATCTGTGCGCGGTATGGGAATCTGGATATTCTGGAGGACGGTTACGGGATCAACCTGCTCCCGCTTGCGACCTTCGCGCTGGAGACGTATGGAAATGACCCATGCGAGTGTTTCGCGTTAAAGGGCACGCCGAATTACAGCACCAGCGAGATGCATCTGGACGTGATGATGCACAAGGCGATCTCCATCATCCAGTTTAAGGTGGAGGGGCAGATCATCAAGAAAAATCCGGGCTTTAAGCTGGAGGACAGAAATCTGTTGCACCACATTGATTATGAAAAGGGAACGATTGAGATCAATGGAAATACATATGAACTGCTCGACAAGAATTTTCCCACCATCGATCCCAGAAGGCCCTACGCGCTCACGGACGCGGAGGAGGACGTGATGGAGCGGATCACAAAGGCCTTTGAGAACTGCACCAGGCTTCAGGAGCATATGCGTTTTCTGCTGAACAAGGGCGGGCTGTATAAGGTATATAATAATAATCTTCTCTATCATGGCTGCGTGCCGCTTAGGGAGGACGGGACACTTAAGCCGGTGCGTATTTACGGGCATTCCTATAAAGGGAAGGGGCTCTATGAGGTGCTGGAGAGCTATGTGCGCAAAGGTTTCTACGCGCTGGATGAGAAAGAGAAGGAGCGGGGGAAGGACATGATGTGGTACATCTGGCTTAGCGAGAATTCCCCGCTGTTCGGCAAAGACAAGATGGCGACCTTCGAGCGGTATTTTCTGGCGGAAAAGGAAACGCACAGGGAAAAGAAAAATCCTTATTATACGCTCCTTGAGAATGAGGAGGTTGTCGATAATATCCTGAAGGAATTTGGGCTTAAGCCGGAGGGCGCGCACATTATCAACGGGCATGTGCCGGTAAAATCAAAAAACGGCGAGAACCCCATCAAATGCGGCGGCAAGGTCTTTGTCATCGACGGCGGCTTCTCCAAGGCATACCAGAAGGAAACGGGAATCGCGGGCTATACGCTGATCTACAACTCCCACGGGCTGATTTTAGTCGCGCACGAGCCGTTTGAGTCCACGGAGGCGGCGATTGAAAAAGAGAGCGACATCCACTCGGATAACGTGATGGTGAGGCGTGTGGCAGAGCGCATACGTGTGGCGGATACGGACATCGGAAAGGATCTGAAGGAACAGATCGAAGATCTGAAGGTTCTTCTGGAAGCGTACCGGAGCGGGCAGATTGCCGAGCGGCTTTAACAATATTTTCCAATTTCCCGGAGGTATATATTTTCACATTTTGCAAATATTACTAGCAAATATACAGGAAAGGGAGATTGAATCTTATGAAACAGTTGAAGAAATTATGGATGGCGTTTTTGTGCGCGGGAGTGATCCTAAGCGTGACGGCATGTGGGAGCGGCAGCAGCGCCGATGATAACGGCGCGGCACAGGATGGCACGACGCAGAACACGGATAATGGAAACGGGACTTCCGGGACCGGCAATGGGACAGACGACAACAATATGAACGACGCTACAGACGGAACCGATAACGCAAACGGCGAAGGCGTGATGGACGAGATCGGCGACGACTTAGAGGAGGGCATGGACGACGTCGGCGACGCCATGGACGGCGGGGA
>CAZFSW010000025.1:3873-6986 GCA_964521655.1 uncultured Dorea sp. | reverse complement strand
GCGGGCGCGTATATTTTTGGCCGCACAGATGGAAAAGTTGTGTTATACTTAGGGCGGAGGCCTTCCCTGCGGGGTGGGGCGTCCGCCCTTTGTGGCTATTTCCGGCCGCATAGGGGGAGGCAGGACAAGCATATTCTACACAAGCGGAGGATGAAAGAGATGCGTTTCAGGCCATGCATCGACATACATAACGGGCAGGTAAAGCAGATCGTGGGGGGAAGTCTTACGGACCAAAAGGACCAGGCGAAGGAAAATTTTGTGTCTGCCCATCCGGCGCAGTATTATGCGCGGCTTTACAGGCAGGACGGGCTTGCGGGGGGCCATGTGATCCTCTTAAACCCGCCGTCCTCGCAGTATTACGAAAAGACGCGCAGGCAGGCGTTTCGCGCGCTTGCCGCGTATCCGGGCGGGCTGCAGGCGGGCGGCGGGGTCACGGCGGACAACGCGGGAGAATACCTGGATGCGGGGGCGAGCCATGTGATCGTGACATCCTATGCCTTCCGGGACGGGCAGATCCGGTGGGAACATCTGGCGCGCCTGCGGGCTGCGGTTGGGAAGGAGCGCGTGGTGCTCGACGTGAGCTGCCGCAGAAGGGACGGGGCGTATTATGTCGTCACGGACCGCTGGCAGAGGGAGACGCAGATCCAATTGTCCGCAGGGCTTTTGGGGAAGCTTGCGGACTATTGTGATGAGTTCCTCGTACATGGCGTGGACGTGGAAGGAAGGGCTTCGGGCATTGACGTGGGGCTTGCGGGGCTTCTCGCTGGTTATCAGGGGCTTCCGGTCACTTATGCGGGAGGCATCGGGACTTATGAGGACATTGAGAGGCTTCGGGAAGCATCGTCGGGGAGGCTTGACTTCACGGTCGGGAGCGCGCTGGATCTGTTCGGGGGAAGCCTTTCCTATGATAAAGTGAAAAAATGTTGAATTGGCTTATGGATAGTGTTAGAATGGAAATTGATTAAATTTACGGACAAGGAGCATTCTGTCAATATGGGTTTAATACAGAAAATATTCGGAACGCACAGCGAGAATGAATTGAAGCGCATCTATCCGATCGCTGACGAGATCGAAGCTCTGGAGCCTGCCATGCAGAAGCTGTCTGACAGTGAGCTGCAGGGTAAGACGAGGGAGTTTAAGCGGCGGCTTGCCGAGGGCGAGACGTTAGACGATATCCTGCCGGAGGCGTATGCGGTGGTCCGGGAGGCTGCGGTGCGCACGCTTGGCATGAGGCATTTCCATGTACAGCTTATCGGCGGCATTATCCTGCATCAGGGGCGCATCGCTGAGATGAAGACCGGGGAGGGGAAGACGCTGGTATCTACGCTCCCCGCCTATCTGAACGCGCTGACAGGCGAGGGCGTCCATATCGTGACGGTCAACGACTACCTGGCGAAGCGTGACGCAGAGTGGATGGGACAGATCCATGAGTTTTTGGGGCTTACGGTCGGTGTGGTGCTCAATGGCATGGACAGCGACGAGCGGCGGAAAGCGTATAACTGCGATATTACCTATGTCACGAATAATGAGCTGGGGTTCGACTACCTGCGGGATAACATGGTGATCTACAAGGAACAGCTTGTGCAGCGGGGGCTTAAGTACGCCATCATCGACGAGGTTGACTCCGTGCTGATTGACGAGGCGAGGACGCCGCTTATTATATCCGGGCAGAGCAGCAAGTCCACAAAGCTCTACGAGGCGTGCGATATCCTGGCGAGGCAGCTGCAGCGGGGCGAGGCGAGCGGCGAATTTACGAAGATGAACGCCATCATGGGCGAGGATATTGAGGAGAGCGGGGATTTTATCGTAAGCGAGAAAGAAAAGAACATCAACCTCACCGAGGACGGCGTGAAGAAGGTGGAGAAGTTCTTCCATATTGAGAACCTGGCCGACCCGGAAAATCTGGAGATCCAGCACAATATCATCCTGGCGCTGCGCGCGCACAACCTGATGTTCCGCGACCAGGATTATGTGGTGAAGGACGAGCAGGTGCTTATCGTCGATGAGTTTACCGGGCGCATCATGCCGGGACGCCGCTATTCGGACGGCCTGCATCAGGCGATCGAGGCGAAGGAGCATGTCAAGGTAAAGCGGGAGAGCAAGACGCTGGCGACCATCACATTTCAGAATTTGTTTAATAAATTTGGCAAGAAAGCGGGCATGACCGGCACCGCGCTCACGGAGGAGAAGGAATTCCGGGAGATCTACGGCATGGACGTCATCGAGATCCCCACGAATGAGCCGGTCATCCGCGTGGATATGGAGGACGTGGTATATAAGACGCAGCGGGAAAAGTTTAAGGCGGTGTGCGACGAGATCGAGGCGGCGCATAAGAAGCACCAGCCCGTGCTGGTCGGCACGATCACGATTGAAAATTCCGAGCTTTTAAGCGGTATGTTAAGGAAGCGCGGGATCAAGCATAATGTGCTGAACGCCAAGTTCCATGAGATGGAGGCGGAGATCGTGGCGCAGGCGGGCGTCCACGACGCGGTGACGATCGCTACCAATATGGCGGGCCGGGGCACGGACATCAAGCTGGATGACGAGGCAAAAGCGGCAGGCGGACTTAAGATCATCGGCACGGAGCGGCACGAATCAAGGCGTATCGACAACCAGCTGCGCGGGCGCTCCGGGCGTCAGGGAGATCCGGGAGAATCGCGGTTCTACATTTCCCTGGAGGACGACCTGATGCGGCTGTTTGGCTCGGAGCGGCTGATGGGCGTCTTTGAGACGCTCGGCGTGGAGGAAGGGGAGCAGATCGAGCATAAGATGCTCTCCAGCGCGATTGAGCGGGCGCAGCAGAAGATCGAGGGCAACAATTTCGGCATCCGCAAGAACCTGCTCGAATATGACCAGGTGATGAATGAGCAGAGGGAGATTATCTACGAGGAGAGACGCCGGGTGCTCGACGGGGAGAATATGCGCGACTCTATTTTCCATATGATCCATGATTATCTGGAAAATGTCGTGGACCGGGAGATCTCCCCGGATGCGGATTATGAGGACTGGGATCTTGCGTCGCTGAACCGGACGATATTCCCGGTCATCCCGATGGCCCCGGTGACGGAGGAGGAAGCGAAGAAGCTAAGCCAGAAGGAACTGAAGCATATGCT
>CAZFSW010000025.1:0-3773 GCA_964521655.1 uncultured Dorea sp. | reverse complement strand
GACACGGTGCGCGCCCTCTTCCACGTGCGCATTGAGCAGAAGGTGGAGCGGGAGCAGGTCGCGAAAGTGACCGGGACGAATAAGGACGAGAGCGCCGCACGCGCCCCGAAGAAGCGGGAGCAGAAGAAGGTCTATCCGAACGACCCCTGCCCGTGCGGGAGCGGGAAGAAATACAAGCAGTGCTGCGGGCGCAGGGCATAAATAAACAGAAAGAGGTGATGGAAAGTGGTGGAACTTGACCAGATGAAAAGCGTCATGCTGGCGTATGAAGAGCCTCTTGCCGAGATGAGGGATTCACTTTGACGTCTCCGGCAAAGAGAAGCAGATTGAGGAGCTGGAGCGAAAGATAGAGGAGCCTGGCTTCTGGGACGAGCCGGAGCAGTCGCAGAAGGTCATGAAGACACTGAAGCGGCTCCGGGATCTGGTGGAGACTGTGCGCGGGCTGGAGTCCAGGTATGAGGATGTCCAGGTGCTCATTGAGATGGGCTATGAGGAAAATGACCCGGAGATGGCGAAGGAGCTGGAGGCGGAGCTTCAGGAGTTTGAGGCGCAGTTCGAGGCGTTTAAGATCCGGACCCTGCTGTCGGGAGAATATGATGCCTGCAGTGCCATTGTCACGCTCCACGCGGGCGCGGGCGGTACGGAGTCCTGCGACTGGGCGGGGATGCTCTACCGGATGTACAGCCGCTGGGCGGAGCGGAAGGGCTTTTCTATCCAGGTATTGGACTATCTCGACGGGGATGTTGCGGGGATCAAGGCAGTCACCTTCGAGGTCAACGGCGAGAACGCTTACGGGTATCTGAAATCCGAGAAGGGCGTACACAGGCTGGTGCGCATCTCCCCGTTCAACGCGGCGGGGAAGCGGCAGACATCCTTTGCCTCCTGCGACGTCGTGCCGGACATCGAGGAGGAGCTTGATATCGAGATCGCCGACGAGGATCTGAAGATCGACACCTACCGCGCAAGCGGGGCGGGCGGGCAGCACGTCAACAAGACTTCCTCCGCCATCCGCATCACGCACCTTCCCACGGGGATCGTGGTGCAGTGCCAGAATGAGCGTTCCCAGCATTTCAACAAGGAAAAGGCAATGCAGATGCTGAAGGTAAAGCTCCAGCTTATGAAGGAGCAGGAGCAGGCGGAGAAGGTGTCAGATATCCGCGGGGAAGTAAAGGAGATCGGGTTCGGAAACCAGATCCGATCCTACGTCATGCAGCCGTATACGCTGGTGAAGGATCACAGGACGAATACGGAGATCGGCAATGTGGCGGCAGTGATGGACGGCGGCATCGACCCGTTTATCAATGCTTATCTGAACATGAGCGTAAATGGCAAGAGGGAGGAAGAAAAGTGATCAATATAGCGGTAATGGGTTATGGGACGGTAGGCTCCGGCGTGGTGGAGGTCATCAATACGAACGGGGCGAGGATCAACCAGAGGATAGGAGAAAAGCTGCAGATTAAATATGTGCTGGATTTCAAGGATTTCCCGGACGACCCGGTACAGGAGAAGATCGTCCATGATTTTGAGACGATTGTAAATGACGATGAGATCAAGATTGTCGTGGAGGTGCTCGGCGGCGTCGAGCCCGCCTACACGTTTGTGAAGAGATGCCTGCAGGCGGGAAAGAGCGTGGCGACCTCAAATAAGGCGCTGGTGGCGAAACACGGGGCAGAGCTTCTATCGATCGCCAAAGACAACAACATTAATTTCCTGTTTGAGGCGAGCGTCGGGGGCGGGATCCCCATTATCCGCCCGCTCAATTCGTCCCTCACGGCGGACGAGATCGAGGAGATTACGGGCATCCTGAACGGAACGACCAACTATATGCTGACGAAAATGTTCTATGAGGGCGCGGATTATGGCACTGTGCTGAAGGAGGCCCAGGCCAACGGCTACGCGGAGCGCAATCCCGAGGCGGATGTGGAGGGGTACGACGCGTGCCGGAAGATCGCGATCCTCTCCTCATTGATTTCCGGGCAGCAGGTGGACTTTGAGGACATCTACTGCGAGGGCATCACAAAGATTACGGTGGAAGATATGAAATACGCGAGGGCAATGGGGACGACGATTAAGCTCCTCGCCTCCAGCAAACGGCACGGCAGCCATCTCCATGCGATCGTGGCGCCCTGCATGCTCTACCCGGATCACCCGCTCTACAATGTAAACGGAGTGTTTAATGCCATCTTCGTCCACGGAAATGTGCTCGGTGACGCCATGTTCTATGGGAGCGGGGCGGGGAAGCTGCCCACCGCGAGCGCGGTCGTGGCGGACGTGGTGGACGCGGCGAAGCATCTGAACCGCAACATCATGACGATGTGGAAGCAGGAAAAGCTGCGGCTCGAAGATAAGGGAGATGCGAAGCGGCGTTTCTTTATCCGTATGAAAGGAGACGCGCAGGAGATGCTTGCGGATCTGAAATATTCCTTCGGGGAGATTGAGCTGATCCGCGTGGAGGGCCTGGAGGGGGAATTTGGCTTTGTCACCCCGGTTATGATGGAGGGGGATTATGACACGAGGGCGAAGAGCTATCAGGACCGGATCCTGCATATGATACGGATAGAGGAAAAATAAAGAAATGGGAGACAAAACTGGATGAAATATGTAATCATACTAAGCGACGGGATGGCTGGGAGGCCGCTTGAGGAGCTGGGAGGCCGCACGACGATGGAGGCGGCGGACACGCCGGTCATGGATGCGCTTGCAAAGGATTCGGAGCTTGGCATGGCATGCATGGTCCCGGAAGGGATGGCGCCGGGAAGCGACACCGCCAACCTGTCCGTGATGGGCTATGACCCGAGGGCCTGTTATACCGGGCGTTCTCCGCTGGAGGCGCTGAGCATCGGCGTGGATATGTCGGACACGGACGTGTCGTTCCGCTGCAATCTTGTGACGCTGAGTGAGGAGGACTGCCCATATGAAGAGCGGACGATGATCGACCACAGCTCGGACGAGATCGGGCAGGCGGAGGCAAAGGAGCTTCTGGAGGCGTTAAAGGAGGGGCTTAGGGCAGACGGCTATGAGTTTTACGCTGGAACCAGCTACCGGCATCTTCTGATATGGAAGCGGGGGAGGATCCTGGAGCTGACCCCGCCGCATGACATCCTGACCAGGAAGATCGGGGCGTACCTGCCAGAAGATCAGACGCTTCTGGCAATGATGAAGAAAAGCTATGAGATATTAGAGAACCATCCCGTGAACCAAAGCCGCAGAAAAAGAGGCGTAAAGCCCGCGAACAGCGCGTGGTTCTGGGGAGCCGGGACAAGACCTGCGCTGCGTTCCTTTGAGGAAAGGACCGGGAAGAAGGGCGTGATGATCTCAGCGGTGGATCTGCTGAAGGGAATCGCCGTGGGCGCGGGCATGGACCGCATTCTCGTGGAGGGCGCGAACGGCGGCCTGCACACGAACTATGCGGGGAAGGCAAAAGCCGCAGTGAAAGCGCTTACACAGGATGGCTATGATTTCGCCTATATCCATGTGGAGGCCCCGGACGAGATGGGACATCAGGGAAATGTGCAGGATAAGATACAGGCGATTGAAAATGTTGACCGGCTGGTGACGGCGGCGGTTACAGAGGGGCTTAAAAGCGCGGGCGAGGATTTCCGGCTTCTGCTCCTGCCGGATCACCCGACGCCCATCGAGGTGCGCACTCACACAGGGGAGGCAGTTCCGTACCTGCTTTATGACAGCACATCAAAAAAAGAGGGGGCGCCCGCCTATCATGAGAAGACGGCGGCGCGGACCGGAAATAACTGGCCGGACGGCTACAGGCTGCT
>CAZFSW010000024.1:0-10289 GCA_964521655.1 uncultured Dorea sp. | reverse complement strand
AGCCGATTGAGGTCATCCGTGTCGATACGGACCGCGACAATTTCATGTCTGCGGAAGAGGCAAAGACCTACGGCCTGATTGACGAGGTTATTACAAAACGGTAAGAAAGGTGAAAAGATGGCAGCAAGATTTGAACCGCTGGTAAGATGTTCATTTTGCAATAAAACGCAGGCGCAGGTCCACAGGCTGATTGCGGGGCCGAACGGCACTTATATCTGTGATGAATGTGTCGCGATGTGCGTGGAGATTATAGATGAAGAGATGGAGTATGAGGAGGAGGGCGCATGGGGCCCGCCTTCTGACATTAATCTTCTGAAGCCGGAGGAGATCAAGGAGTTCCTCGACCAGTACGTCATAGGGCAGGAGGAAGCCAAAAAGGTGCTTTCCGTTGCGGTCTACAACCACTATAAGCGGATCATGGCGCGTCGCAGCCTGGACGTGGAGCTTCAGAAGAGCAATATCCTGATGCTGGGGCCGACCGGGTGTGGAAAGACGCTCCTGGCACAGTCTCTGGCAAAGATACTTAACGTCCCGTTTGCAATCGCGGATGCGACTGCACTCACAGAGGCGGGATATGTCGGGGAAGACGTGGAGAATATCCTCCTTAAGGTCATCCAGGCGGCAGACGGAGATATCGAGCGCGCGGAGCACGGGATTATCTATATTGACGAGATAGACAAGATCACAAGAAAATCTGAGAACCCCTCGATTACAAGGGACGTCTCCGGCGAGGGTGTGCAGCAGGCTCTGCTTAAGATCATCGAGGGGACGGTGGCGAGCGTCCCGCCGCAGGGGGGAAGAAAGCATCCCCACCAGGAGCTGATCCAGATTGATACGACCGATATCCTGTTCATTTGCGGAGGCGCGTTCGAGGGGATCGACAAGATTATTGAGAAGCGCATTGACCAGAAATCCATTGGCTTTAACGCGGTGATCGCCGAGAAGCACGAGGAGAATGTTGATAAGCTGTTAAAACAGGCGCTGCCGCAGGATCTTGTAAAGTACGGGCTGATCCCGGAGCTGGTGGGCCGCGTTCCGGTCACGGTATCGCTGGAGTCGCTGGACAAGAAGGCGTTGATGCGTATCCTGACGGAGCCGCGCAATGCGATTGTCAAGCAGTACCAGAAGATGCTGGAGTTAGACGGTGTGGAGCTTCTGTTTGATGATGACGCGCTGGAGGCGATCGCGGATATCACGCTCAAGCGCCGGACAGGCGCGAGAGGCCTGCGGGCGATTATGGAAAACCTGATGATGGATATTATGTACCGTGCGCCCTCCGATGAGTACCTAAAGTCGTGCCGGATTACAGCAAAGGCCGTGCGGGGCGAGCAGAAGCCGGAGTGCAGTCATATACCCGTCAGGACGGAAAGTGCATAATTTGGGTTTATAACACGGGTGCGTGATCAGGGTGCGCCTCGGTGCGGGAGTGCGCCGGGGCACATTCTTTTCTATGATACAGAAAGCGGGGGAATTTATGGAAAATGAAATGATGAGCCTGCCGATGGTGGCGCTCCGCGGGAGGACGGTGCTGCCGGAGCAGGTTGTACATTTTGATGTGACGGGGGAGGAATCCCTGTGCGCGGTCGAGCAGGCGATGCGGGAAGAACAGAAGATTTTCCTCTGTGCGCAGAAGGATGCGCAGACGGAGCATCCCGGCATCCAGGACGTCTACCGCACGGGCTGCATCGCGTCGATTAAGCAGGTGATCCGGCTGCCGAAGAAGGTCAGCAGAATCCTGATCTCGGCGGAGCAGAGGGCGCAGATCGAGTATATGGAGGAGGATATGCCCTATCTGCGCGCGGATATCCAGGTTGTGCCGGATACTGTGGAAAGGGAATATGCCGCCGCCCTGTCTGACCCTTTAAGTACCGCTGCGATGGTGAGCGGGCTTAAGGATATTTTTAAGGAATATATGGGGAAGAACCCGAAGATTGCCAAAGAATATGCGGAACAGGTTGATGAGATACAGTCTTTGAAAAAGCTGGTGGATACGATAGCGGCCAGCCTCCCGCTGAACTACACGGAGGCGCAGGAGGTGCTGGAGCAGACTGATCTGCTGAAGCGCTATGAGGCGGTCTCCGGGAAGCTTGCGGATGAGGTGCGCATCGCGGAGATCAAGCAGAGCCTTCAGGCGAGGCTTAAGGAGCGGGTGGACAAAAACCAGCGGGAGTACGTCCTGCGCGAGGAGATGAAGCTGATCCGCGAGGAGCTGGGAGAGGACAATGTGCAGACAGACGCGGAGGAATTTGCGCAGGCGGCGCAAAAGCTTCAGGCTTCGCAGGAGGTCAAGGATAAGCTTGCGAAGGAAATCCGCAGATTCAGGAATAACCTGAACAGCCAGGCAGAGGCGGGGGTCATCCGCACCTATATCGAGACCATGCTGGAGATGCCGTGGGATAAGGTATGCGAGGAGAAGCAGGATCTTAAATATGCCGCGAAGGTACTGGACGAGGATCACTACGGGCTGGAAAAGGTAAAAGAGAGGATCGTGGAATATCTTGCCGTGCGCATCCTGACGAAGAAAGGGAAGGCCCCGATCCTCTGTCTCGTGGGGCCGCCGGGAACCGGAAAGACCTCCATTGCAAAGTCGCTGGCGAGGGCGCTTGGCAGGCCGTATGTGCGCATTTCTTTAGGAGGGGTACGCGACGAGGCGGAGATACGCGGGCACAGAAAAACCTATGTCGGCGCGATGCCGGGGCGGATTGCAGAGGCCATAAGAAACGCGGGGGTGAAAAACCCGCTGATGCTCTTAGATGAGATCGATAAGGTGAGCACCGATTACCGGGGCGATACCTTTTCCGCGCTTCTGGAGGTGTTAGACGGGGAACAGAATGTGAAGTTCCGAGATCACTATCTGGAGATCCCGCTCGATCTCTCCGAAGTCCTGTTCATCACTACCGCCAACACGCTGCAGACCATCCCGAAGCCGCTCCTTGACCGGATGGAGGTCATCGAGGTGAACAGCTATACGGAGAATGAGAAGCTGCATATCGCGCAGGAGCATCTCGTGCCAAAGCAGCTTGCGGCGCACGGGCTTGAGCCGGAGCAGGTGACATTTAGCAAGAAGGCGATCTGGCGTATGGCGAGGAATTATACGAAGGAGGCGGGGGTCAGGCAGCTGGAGCGCAGGATCGGCGACGTCTGTCGCAAGAGCGCGAGGGAGATATTGGAGAGCGGTAAGAAGCGCGTCCGCGTGACAGACCATAGCCTGGAGCATTATCTGGGGCATGAGCGGTATCTGTACCAGCCCGCAAATGAAAAAGACGAGATCGGCATCGTGCGCGGACTTGCGTGGACCAGCGTGGGCGGCGACACACTGCAGATTGAGGTCAATGTCATGCCGGGCGAGGGCGAGGTGCAGCTTACCGGGCAGATGGGCGATGTGATGAAAGAGTCCGCGAGGGCGGGCATCAGCTACATCCGCTCCGTGAGCAGAAAATATAAGATTGACGAATCGGTTTTTAAGGAGCATGATATACATATCCACATCCCGGAAGGGGCGGTTCCCAAAGACGGACCGTCCGCCGGGATCACGATGGCGACCGCCATATTTTCCGCGATCACGAGGAAGAAGGTGCGCGCGGACGTCGCGATGACCGGGGAGATCACGCTGAGGGGGCGCATCCTTCCCATCGGCGGCCTGAAGGAAAAGCTCTTAGCGGCGAAGAACGCCGGGATCAAGACGGTGCTGCTCCCGGAGGGGAACAAGGCGGATGTGCGCGAGATTTCCGGGGAGATTAAGGACGGGCTGGAGCTTGTCTATGTGTCCGGCATGGAGGAGGTGCTGAAGACAGCGCTTGTGCCGGGAAAATCCACGAAGACTAAAAATAAGTAAGGGAACAGACATGGTGATCAAAAAAGTCGCGCTGGAAACGGTCTGCGGCGTCACAAGCCGCCTGCCGGACAATGCACTTCCGGAGATCGCGTTTGCCGGGAAATCGAATGTGGGGAAATCCACCCTCATCAACGTGCTGATGAACCGCAAATCCTATGCGCGGGTCTCCGCCGCGCCGGGGAAGACGCAGACCATCAATTACTACAATATTAACGGGGAGCTGTATCTGGTAGACCTTCCGGGATATGGCTACGCCAGGGTCCCGGAGACGGAGAAACAGAAGTGGGGGCGCATGGTCGAACGCTACCTGCACAGCTCGAAGCAGCTAAGGGCGGTGTTTCTGCTGGCCGATCTAAGACACAGCCCTACTGGGAATGACAAGCTGATGTATGACTGGATCGCGGCGCAGGGCTACGAGCCGGTTATCATTGCTACAAAGCTTGACAAGGTGAAGAAAAGCCAGGTAAAAAGGCAGCTTCAGGCGCTGCGGGAAGGGCTTGGCGTCCACGCGGGAGCGACGGTTATCCCATTTTCCGCGCTCACAAAGCAGGGGCGCGGCGAGATCTGGGAACTGGCAAAGGCACTGTGCAGGTGACAGGAGGGGCATATGGATCTTCGGGAAGAATTATTAGAACTCAGAAAATCAACAGGTATGAACCGCCGGGAGTTTTGCGAGTATTTTGGGATCCCGTACCGGACAGTCCAGGACTGGGAGGCGGGCAAGAGGGCGATGCCGGAATATCTGCTGAATCTTATGAAATATAAGGTCATGACGGAGAAGCAGAGCAGGAGCGCGGGTGCAAACGCCCCAATCGTGGAGGAGCCCCCGCAGGAGCTGTGGGAGCGGCGCAAGAAGAAGCTGCTGGCGCAGATGGGCGTGACAAAGCCCGCCGCGAAATAAAACGGCCATGAGGCCAGGATGCAGACAGGCCAAAGGGCGTAACTATCCCGGCATAAGGGCATAATTGGCTTTTGAAAAAGAAAGGGAAAGGAGACAGAACAGCATGGAAGATCAGAAGCAGCGCGTATACGACGCACTTGACAAATTGAAGATCAAATATGAGGTAGTGGAGCATGAGCCCGTCCACACGATGGAGGATATGGACAGGCTGGGGCTTCCCGCAAAGGGGACGCTGTGCAAGAACCTGTTCCTTCGAGACGCAAAGGGCAAGCGGCACTTCCTCATCACCTGCGAGGAGGGCAAAAAGATAGACCTGAAGGCGTTGGGGAGGCAGCTTGGCGCCGGGAACTTAAGCTTCGCTTCCGAGGACAGGCTGGAGAAATACCTCGGGCTTAAGCAGGGAAGCGTCTCCCCCTTCGGCCTTATGAATGACACAGAGCACGCGGTAGAGTTCTTTATTGACAAGGACTTAAGCCGCTGCAAGAGCATGGGTATCCATCCGCTGGAGAACACGGCGACCGTGTTCCTCTCCTTCAAGGACTTAGACAAGTTCCTTTGGGAGCTGGATGTGGATGTGGTGAAGATCAAGCTGTAATGCGCGCGGGGCTGCCGTTATTTCACAGCAGCCCCCTGGCGCGCCTGCGCTTTCACGAGCGAGAGCGCCTTTGCCACAGGCGGGAGCGAGATGATGATCAGGGTGACAATCCCCTCCGCGCCGAGGTAGGCTCCCTGATACAGGGAGGAATATACCCACGGGTTCATCCCCTCCGGCGCGTAGGAGGCGAAGAACACCACGCCGGACAGCGTGGAGAAAACGAACCTTCCCAGCACCCCGGCGATATAGCCGAGCTGCAGCCCATATTTCTTATCGCCAAAAAAGCCGGACAGCCCCAGTGCGCCGAATGCGAGCGGGTAGTCCAGAAGCACCTGCGGGACTGAGAGCATATAGGGGTTGATGACGAACTGGAGGATGCCGAAAGCGGCTCCTGCCGCGATGCCGTACTTTGCGCCGAACCAGTACCCGATTAAAGTGATGAATAACATGGATAATAAAGTGACGGAACCGCCCATCGGCATCTCCCATACCTTTATGTAGGAAGTGACCATAGCGAGTGCGATTCCCATTGCAGAGTAAATGAGCTTCTTTGTGTTAGACATTATGAAATTCTCCTTTCCTTACGCCGGCATTACCCGGATCAAGTTCAAAGGGACCGTATGCCTTTGCATACATCTCAGCCGTTTTCAGCGCCCCGTGCATTGTGTGCAGTTATAAGCATAAACTTATGCGAAAGGATTGTCAAGAATTTTATATTTTTTTAATTGCGGGAGCGCACAAAGAGAAGTAGAATAGAAAGAGTAATGCAGATGAGAAAGCAGGGAGCGTCATGGAAATGAAACAAAGCTACGGGAAACGGATATGGAGAATGTGGGGACCGTTTGTAATTAAGCTGGGTATCTCCATGCTCGTCAATTTTGTGGGCTCGGCGGTTCTGATGGCGCGGTATATCGTAATCGAAGGCACAAAAGGCGATCTGTCCGCACTTGCGAAGCTTACCACGGACCAGCAGCAGTACGAGGCGATGGCCGATACGGTCACGGGCTGGCTGCTTGACCTTGCCGTGCCGCTGGAAGGGTGCGCCGCGCTGCTTACGATTCCCCTCATGCTGTTCTTCATGCACAGGGATACGGTGAAGGAGGGCAGGCAGGAGGATGGGCAGGAGAGGGCTGTCCGGGGGAAAGCGCCGCTTTGGAAATATCCGGCGGTCGTGCTCATCTCTGCGGGGATGTGCCTTGCGCTTAACAACCTGATCCTGATCGGAAATCTTTCCTCCTACAGCAGCTCCTATGAGGAGGTGCAGGAGGTATTCTACGAGCCGCCGTTTCCGGTGCAGCTGCTCTGCCTCGGCGTCCTGATGCCGATCTGCGAGGAGCTGGTGTTCCGGGGCCTCATGTACCGGAGGCTGAGGAGCGAGACATTTTTCCTCCATGCGGCAATCTACACTGCCGTCGCGTTCGGGATCACGCACGGCAATCTGGTGCAGTGCCTTTACGGGTTCGCAATGGGGATGCTCTTTGCATATATCTACGAGAAATACGGCTCCGTGCTGGCGCCGATAACCGCGCATATGACGGCAAACCTCCTGGCGCTTGTGGGGACGCAGTATGAGTGGTTTTCCTGGATGATGGAGGATGTGATGAGGATCGGCGTGGTGACGGTCGCCTGCGCCGCTGCCGCTTCCACGATGTATGTGCTGATGCAGCGGATGGCTCCGGCATTTCCGGAGGTGAAGAGGCGGCCGGGAGAGAATGGACAGACTATGGAATGATTCAGAAAGAAGGGATGGGAATATGAGGGAACGAGGAAAACAGAAAGCCGGGGGGCTTTACCTCCCGCAGTCCGAACATGATAGCTGTGGGATCGGCGCGGTCGTCAACATCAAGGGGAAGAAAAGCCACGGCACGGTGGAGGACGCGCTGAGGATCGTGGAAAACTTAGAACACAGGGCCGGCAAAGATGCCGAGGGCAAGACAGGCGACGGAGTGGGGATCCTACTGCAGATCTCACACAGGTTCTTCTCCAAAGTCTGCGAGCCTCTCGGCATTTTTTTGGGCGCGGAGAGGGACTACGGCGTGGGGATGTTCTTCTTCCCGCAGGAGGAACTCAAGCGCAGCCAGGCGAAGAATATCTTCGAGGTCATTGTAAAAAAAGAGGGCATGGAGTTCCTCGGCTGGCGCGAGGTGCCGGTGAGGGCAGAGACGCTGGGGAGCCGCGCCCGGGCGTGTATGCCGTGTATCATGCAGGGCTTTATCCGCCGGCCGGGGAAGGTGGAGCGAGGGATATCCTTTGACCGGCGGCTGTACGTGGTGCGCCGCATCTTCGAGCAGAGCAGCGACGATACCTATGTAGCGTCCCTTTCAAGCAGGACGATCGCCTACAAGGGGATGTTCCTTGTCGGGCAGCTCCGTTCCTTCTTCGAGGATCTTCAGAGCGTGGATTATGAGTCCGCGATCGCCCTTGTGCATTCCCGCTTCAGCACGAACACAGACCCAAGCTGGGAGAGGGCGCACCCGAACCGTTTTATCGTGCATAACGGAGAGATCAATACCATCCGGGGCAACGCGGATAAAATGCGTGCGCGTGAGGAAAATATGGAATCCGAGTACCTGAAAGGAGAGCTCCACAAGGTTCTTCCGGCCATCAACAGCTCCGGATCAGATTCCGCGATGTTAGATAACGCGATCGAGTTCATGGTCATGAGCGGCATGGATCTGCCCCTCGCGGTGATGATTGCCATCCCGGAGCCGTGGTCCAACACGAAGAACCTCTCACAGAAGAAAAAGGACTTCTACCAGTATTACGCGACGATGATGGAGCCGTGGGACGGGCCCGCCTCCATCCTCTTCAGCGACGGAGACTGCATGGGCGCGGTGCTGGACCGCAACGGCCTGCGCCCGTCCAGATATTACATTACAGATAACGACACCCTGGTCCTGTCCTCGGAGGTGGGCGTGCTGGACGTCGAGCCCTCGCATATCGTGGTGAAGGAGCGGCTGCATCCGGGGAAGATGCTGCTGGTGGATACCGTGCAGGGAAAGGTGATCGGCGACGAGGAGCTAAAGGAGAGGTATGCCGGACGGCAGCCCTACGGGGAATGGCTGGACAGCAACCTCACGGAGCTTAAGGATTTAAAAATCCCGAACCAGAAGGTGGAGGCTTATTCTGCGGAGGAGCTTAGCAGGCTTCAGAAAGCGTTCGGCTACTCCTATGAGGAGGTAAAAACCTCAATCCTCGGCATGGCGGCGAACGGAAAGGAGAGCACCGCGTCAATGGGGATCGACACACCGCTCGCGGTCCTGTCCGACAAGCCGCAGAACCTGTTCGGGTACTTCAAGCAGCTGTTCGCGCAGGTGACAAACCCGCCCATCGACGCCATCCGGGAGGAAATTGTCACCTCCACGACGGTCTATATCGGCGCGGACGGCAATCTCCTGGAGGAGAAGGAGGAGAACTGCCGGATGCTCAAATGTAACAACCCCATCCTCACCGAGACAGACCTTCTGAAAATTAAGAATATGAAGAAGCCGGGATTCCAGACGGCGGAGATCCCGATTATCTATTATAGAAATTCCGGGCTGGAAAAGGCGATTGATTATCTGTTCATCGAAGTGGACCGCGCCATCCGCGAGGGGGCGAATATCCTGATTTTGTCCGACCGGGGCGTGGACGAGTACCATGTGGCGATGCCCTCCCTGCTGGCCCTGTCCGGCCTACAGCAGCATCTGGTCCGCACCAAGAAGAGGACCTCCGTTGCTGTCATCCTGGAAACGGGCGAGCCGAGGGAGGTGCATCACTTCGCCACGCTCCTCGGCTACGGCGCGTGCGCGGTCAACCCTTATCTTGCGCACGAGTCCATCCGCCAGCTTATCAATACGGATATGCTGCAGAAGGATTACTATGCGGCGGTTGATGATTACAACCATGCGATCCTTAGCGGGATCGTAAAGATTGCCTCGAAGATGGGGATTTCCACCATCCAGTCCTATCAGGGGGCGAAGATTTTCGAGGCCATCGGGCTTAAGGAGGATTTCATACAGAAGTATTTCACCGACACGGTGAGCCGCGTCGGGGGCATCGGCATCGAAGAGATCGCGCAGGATTATGTGGCAAGGCATTCAAAGGCGTTTGACCCGCTGGGGCTTGATGTGGACCTGACGCTGGACAGCATAGGGCAGCACAAGTCCAAGAGCGGAGGGGAGCGGCATCTCTACAACCCGCGCACCATCCATATGCTGCAGCAGTCCACGAGGCGCGGCGACTACGAGATGTTCCGGCAGTATGCGGATATGGTAAATGAGGAGGGCGCCCATATCAATCTTCGGGGGCAGCTTGAATTCAATTATCCCAAAAAAGGCATTCCGATTGAGGAGGTGGAAAGCGTCGATGAGATCGTGACGCGCTTTAAGACGGGCGCGATGTCCTACGGCTCGATCTCCAAAGAGGCGCATGAGGCGCTGGCTCTCGCCATGAACCAGCTCCACGGCAAGTCCAACAGCGGCGAGGGCGGCGAAGAGACGGCGCGGCTGGATACTGAGCGCTGCTCCGCCATCAAGCAGGTGGCTTCCGGGCGCTTCGGCGTGACCTCCAGATATCTTGTCAGCGCAAAGGAGATCCAGATCAAGATGGCGCAGGGCGCAAAGCCTGGCGAGGGCGGGCATCTGCCGGGCGGCAAGGTGTACCCGTGGATCGCGAGGACCCGCCACAGCACGCCGGGGGTGAGCCTCATCTCGCCGCCGCCGCACCATGATATTTATTCGATTGAAGACCTGGCGCAGTTGATCTATGACTGTAAAAATGCGAATCAGGATGCGCGCATCTCGGTCAAGCTGGTGTCAGAGGCCGGGGTGGGGACGGTCGCGGCGGGTGTTGCAAAGGCGGGGGCCGGGGTCATCCTGATCTCCGGCTACGATGGCGGCACGGGCGCGGCGCCGAGAAGCTCCATCCACAACGCGGGGCTTCCGTGGGAGCTTGGGCTTGCGGAGCCGCACCAGACG
>CAZFSW010000023.1:0-10426 GCA_964521655.1 uncultured Dorea sp. | reverse complement strand
CTTTGATTACAGGACAGGAGAGTACCACGTCGCCGTGTATCTCGTGGATGCCACAGGGGAACAGTATGAGGCGGGCGGCGCGGTAGGCGTGGTTGACTGATGCGGAAATGATAATTTGGAAAGGACAGACAAAATGGGCGGAAATATCCGGCGTGTGAAGCGAAAGCTGGCTTATGAGGGCACGGTTGTAAAGGTATACAGGGACTATATGGAATTTGAGGACGGCGGCACGGCAGAGTGGGATTACATCCACCACGACGGGGCTGCTGCGGTCGTGCCGGTGATGGAGGACGGCAGGATCCTGATGGTGCGGCAGTACCGCAACGCCCTGGACCGAGAGATACTTGAGATCCCGGCGGGGAAGCTGGATTACGCCGGGGAGCCGGGGATATCCTGCGCCGCGCGGGAGCTGGAGGAGGAGACGGGCTACAAGTCCGGGCATCTGGAGCCGCTGCTTACCATCCGCACGACCGTGGCGCTTTGCAATGAGAGGATTGAGATCTTCCTCGCGCGGGACTTAGAACCCTCCAGGCAAAAACTTGACGAAGGGGAATATGTGACAGTGGAGGCCTACACGCTGGAAGAACTAAAGGAGAAGATCTACGCGGGCGAGATCGAGGATTCCAAGACTATCTGCGCCATCCTCGCTTACGCGGACAAATATATGGGCTAAGACTACGGATTGCTCCACGCCTGAGCGCTTCCGCAATCCTAAAACACCGAAAAGCGTCTATTTGTCCCTTGTCTCATCATATATTCAAAACCCCGGCATATAATGAAGTATCTTGACCGGAGGAGGTTTCCATGTGAAGATACGGGAGGATGGGAAATATTTTGTCCTTTGCTATATGGCGGGGTTTTTGGCCGGGATCCTCTATGCCAATCTGGTATCGAAGGATTACATCGCCAATACGGGCATCCTGAACGATTATTTTTTAGAACAGTATGCGCAGATGGATATCGACACGGCGGAGTTCCTCTGGTACGCGGCGTGCATCCGGCTCTTTCCGGCATTCCTCCTCTTTGCGCTGGCGGGGACGAAGCTGCGCAGGGGCGCGGCGCTTGCCTGTATCCTATGGACAGGCTTCTCGAGCGGCATGCTCCTTACTGCCGCAGTGATGAAGCTCGGCGTAAAGGGGATCATCCTGTGCCTTTTGGGGCTGGTCCCGCATTTCATCTGTTACGCTGCGGGATACCTGATGCTTCTGTCTTTTCTGTATTCCTACCCGAAGGTCCGGTGGAACCTGTCTAAGACCGTGTGCTTCGCTTTATTCATGCTGGCCGGGCTTGTGCTGGAATGCTACGTGAACCCGGCTGTCATGCAGATGTTCTTAAAGACTCTGTAATTAGCCGGATTGCAGCGAAATATCCTTTTTCATCTTGTGCTTCTGTGATTGACAAGCGCACCCTCGTGTGATAGATTGAGAATACGGCACAAGCGAGAATTTCAAGCGGAAAGTATGTGGATCGATACAAAGCCCGGGACGAGGGTGCTGTGAAAGGAGAGAGATCATTCTATGAAATTGGGATTCATTGGAACAGGAAATATGGCGGGCGCCATCATGGGCGGCGTCATCGGCCGGGGGATGTTTGCCCCGGAGGAAATCATCGGCTCCGATGTGTTTGAGCCGAGCCGCAAGAAAGTGAAAGCCGCATACGGGATCAACGTGACGGCGGACAACTGCGAGGTGGCAAAAAAAGCAGAGACGCTGATCCTTTCTGTCAAGCCTCAGTATTATGCGCCCGCAATTGCGGAGATCAAGGATTCGCTGAAGGAACCTCAGCTCATCATTACAATCGCGCCGGGGAAAACGCTTTCCTGGCTTCATGAACAGTTTGGCAGGGATGTGAAGATCGTCCGCACCATGCCGAACACCCCGGCTATGGTAAACGAGGGCATGACGGCGGCCTGTCCTAATGAATTTGTGACAGAGGAGGAGCTTCAGTATGCCCTCCGGATATTAGGAGCCTTCGGCAAGGTGGAGGTCGTGCCGGAAAGCCTGATGGATGCGGTCGTATCCGTGAGCGGCAGTTCTCCGGCTTATGTGTTCATGCTGATCGAAGCTATGGCGGACGCGGCCGTCGCGGACGGCATGTCCAGGGCTCAGGCTTACAAGTTTGCGGCCCAGGCCGTGTACGGAAGTGCAAAAATGGTGCTGGAGACCGGGAAACATCCCGGCGAGCTGAAAGACATGGTGTGTTCTCCGGCCGGGACGACCATCGAGGCTGTCCGCGTGCTGGAGAGGAACGGATTCCGCAGCGCGGTCATTGAGGCGATGAAAACGTGTACGGAGATTTCGCGCAGGATGTAAATGCGCAGGATGTAACAACAATCACAACCATCCGCGAGAAAGCGCCCCGCTAAGTTGTGTTTATGTGCGGACGTGCAAGTACAGGTAAGCGAGGCATACCAGGAAGGTAAATACCTGGCTTGCGAGAAGTCCCCACAGGTAGCCGAAGATGCCGCTTAGCGGGATGAGCAGGAAGACGGAGGCGATGCGGATGCTAAGGCTTAAGGAATTAATCGCGAAGGAGAGGTGAGTTTTCCCAAGCCCGTTGATGGCGCTGATCAAGGTGTTGTTGGTGTAAAGGAACGGGCAGAGCCATGACATGGCGGTGATGAATCTCCCGGCAAGCGCGCTGTGAAAGAGGAATTTCCCGATCCAGCCCCCGAAGCAGAGCAGGAATACGCAGCACGCGCTTCCGAGGAAAATACAGCAGAAGACGCATTTCTGGATGACGGACGCCATCCTTTTTTTATTGTCTGCAGCCTGGATCTCCGCCACGGTGGGAAGGAGCATGGTGGACACGGAATTGGTGATGGCGGAGGGGAACAGGATGCAGGGAAGCGCCATGCCGGTGAGGACGCCGTAGACGCCAAGCGCGTCCGCGCGCTGCATGCCGTACATCTGCAGGCGCAGGGGGATGGAGATGGATTCCACGCTCTGCAGGATATTTAACAGCACCCGGTTAGCGGTGAGCGGGCAGGATAAAAATAGAAGCTCTTTTGCATGGCAGAGGAAAGCGGTGAGGCGAAGCCCCGGCAGGCGGGAGAACAACGACCCCTTGCGGACGCGGTACAGGCTGTACAGGGATGAGGCGGCTTCCCCCGCGACAAGCCCGGCGACGGCGACCGCGATGCCGGGCTTGTTCCCTTGTGCGGCCACAAAGCGGTAGATGAGCCAGACGGATAGAATCCGCACGGCCTGTTCGATGAGCTGGGAGACTGCCGGGATCTCTGTCGCTTTCCTGCCGAGATAATACCCTGTGACGCAGCTATGAAGCGCGGCGAACGGAAGCGCGTAGGAGAGGACGACCAGAAGCTCTTCGCATCTTGCGTCCCTTAGGAATGTGTCTGCGAGGAAAGCGGCATATCTCTGTAAGAAAACGGTCACGGCGCAGGAGACGGACACGGTGAGGACCAGGGCGGTATATAATAGCTGGCGGGCTTCCCCTGTCCGCCCTTTTGTGAGCTTTGCCGCGACCAGGCGGGAGAGGGCGAGTTCGGCGCCCGCCGAGGTAAACGAAAAGCAGAGGGCGTAGATGGGGAAAATAAGCTGGTATATGCCCACTCCCTCCTCGCCAAAAGCATGGCTTAGGAAAATGCGGTAGAAGAATCCCATGAAACGTGTGGCAAACCCGGTGGCAGTCAGGATAAAAGCTCCCTTTATAATCGTATTTTTTCTGGACATGGCCTGCTCCGAAACGGATATTATTATAAGATATTCCATCACGGGTCTTGACAGAACCAGATTCTGGTGTTATCCTACAAAAAGAATTCCAAGTATTTAACTAGGAATTAAAAGGAGGGCAGAGAAGTGAAGCTTTCAACAAAGGGGCGGTATGGCCTGCGGGCGATGATCGACCTGGCGGAGCACGGTGGGGAAGAGCCTATGCCGATCAGCAGCATTGCCGCAAGGCAGGGCATTTCCGAAGGGTATCTGGAACAGATCGTGTCGCTCCTTAAAAAGGCGGGCCTTGTAAAGAGCGTCCGGGGCGCTTCGGGAGGCTATGTTCCGGCAAGGGATATCGGCGATATTTCCGTGGGGGATATCCTGCGGGCGCTGGAGGGAAATCTGGAGCCGGTGCGGTGCGCCGCTTTTTATTCGGAAGAAGGGTGCCAGGAGTCGGAGTGGTGCGTCACGAAATATGTGTGGCAGAGGATCAATGAGAGCATCAACCGCACGGTGGACGAGATATGCCTTTTGGAGCTGGTGGAGGAAAGCAGAAGGATAAACCCGCAGGGAATGCGCGGGAATGCTAAGTGCAATCAGTAAGAAACGGAGGAGAACAGTATGATTTATCTGGACAATGCGGCGACGACAAAGACAGCGCCGGAGGTTTTGGAGGCGATGCTGCCATATTTCTCAGAAAACTATGGCAATCCTTCCAGTGTGTATAGTTTTGCGTCGAAGAACAAGGATGCGGTGAACAGGCAGAGGGAGATCATCGCGGAGGCGCTCGGCGCGAAAGCGGAGGAAATCTACTTCACGGCGGGCGGCTCGGAGTCGGACAACTGGGCGCTGAAAGCCACGGCGGAGGCGTATGCGTCAAAGGGGAACCATATCATTACCACGAAGATCGAGCACCACGCGGTCCTGCACACCGCGCAGTATCTGGAGAAGCGCGGCTTTGAGGTGACGTACCTTGATGTGGACGGGGATGGCCTGGTAAACTTAGAGGAACTGAAAGCCGCCATCCGCCCCACGACCATCCTGATTTCCGTGATGTTTGCCAATAATGAGATCGGCACCATCCAGCCGATCAGGGAGATCGGGGAAATCGCCCATGAGCATGGGATCCTGTTCCACACGGACGCGGTGCAGGCGTTCGGGCAGCTCCCCATCCATGTGGACGAGTGCCAGATCGATATGTTAAGCGCGAGCGGCCATAAGCTGAACGGACCAAAGGGGATCGGCTTTTTGTACATCCGCAAGGGCGTTAAAATCCGTTCTTTTATACACGGGGGCGCGCAGGAGCGCAAGCGCCGCGCGGGGACAGAGAACGTCCCCGGGATCATCGGCATCGGCGCGGCGACGGCCCGCGCGGTACGGACGATGGAGGCAAGGACGCAGAAAGAAAAAGAGCTGCGCGACTACCTGATCGGCAGGGTGCTTGAGGAGATCCCTTATTGCCGCCTGAACGGGCATCGCGAAAAGCGGCTTCCAAACAACGCGAACTTCAGCTTCCGTTTTGTAGAAGGGGAATCGCTCCTTATTAAACTGGACATGAAGGGAATCTGCGGCTCCAGCGGCTCCGCCTGCACTTCGGGATCCTTAGACCCCTCCCATGTCCTTTTGGCCATCGGCCTTCCGCACGAGATTGCCCACGGCTCTCTGCGCCTGACCTTAAACGAAGAGATCAGCAGAGAGGATATCGACTATACGGTAGACAGCCTCAAGGAAATCGTGGCCTACCTGCGCAGCATGTCCCCACTCTACGAGGACTTCATAAAGAAAGAAAAGAAAGCATAGCGCAGGTGGCAATATCTCAATTATAAATACAAGGAGGAGACCTATATATGTATTCAGAAAAGGTAATGGATCATTTTGAACATCCCAGAAATGTCGGCGAGATCGAGAACGCGAGCGGCGTCGGGACTGTTGGGAACGCGAAATGCGGCGATATCATGAGGATCTACCTTGATATCGATGAGAACCAGATTATCCGCGATGTAAAATTCAAGACCTTCGGCTGCGGCGCGGCGGTCGCCACAAGCAGCATGGCGACGGAGCTTGTAAAGGGCAAGAATATACAGGAGGCGATGGAGGTGACGAACAAGGCGGTCATGGAGGCGCTTGACGGCCTGCCGCCCGTGAAGGTGCATTGTTCGCTTCTCGCCGAGGAAGCCATTCATGCGGCTCTCTGGGATTATGCCAAGAAGAATGACATCCAGATCGAGGGCCTGGAAAAGCCGAAGTCCGATATCCACGAGGGGGAAGAGGACGAAGAGGAGGAGTATTAAGCTGGAGAAGGACGGATGAGCAGAGGTAAGGTTGTAGTAGGGATGTCCGGCGGCGTGGATTCCTCCGTGGCAGCGTGGCTTCTGAAGGAGCAGGGTTATGATGTGATCGGCGTGACCATGCAGATCTGGCAGGACGAGGGCCGGGAATGGCAGGAGGAGAACGGGGGCTGCTGCGGATTAAGCGCAGTGGACGACGCCAGGCGCGTAGCGGGGATCCTCGGCATTCCCCATTATGTGATGAATTTCAGGCGGGAATTTCAGGAACACGTCATAGACTATTTCGTGCGGGAGTATGTTCATGGGAGGACGCCAAACCCCTGCATCGCCTGTAACCGCTATGTGAAATGGGAGGCGCTGCTTCGCCGGGGCATGGCGATCGGCGCGGACTATCTTGCGACCGGGCATTACGCCAGACGGGTCAGGCTTGCGAACGGCAGATATTCCTTACAGACCTGCGCCTCTGGCGTGAAGGACCAGACCTACGCGCTCTACAGCCTCACGCAGGAGCAGCTTAAACGCACGCTTCTGCCGGTGGGGGAGTACGACAAGGGAGAAATCCGCAGGCTTGCGCGCAAGCTTGGGCTTCCGGTGGCGCACAAGCCGGACAGCCAGGACATCTGTTTTGTGCCGGATGGGGATTACGCCTCTCTGGTAGAAAGGGAGTCCGGGCTTACGGCGGCTCCGGGAAACTTCGTGACGGCAGACGGGACGGTGATCGGGACGCATAAAGGGCTGATCCATTATACTGTGGGGCAGAGAAAAGGGCTGGGGCTCTGCGTGGGGGAGCCGGTATTTGTGCTTGCGCTTCGCCCGGAGACGAACGAGGCCGTGGTCGGAAGCGCACAGGAGACATATGCCTCCCATGTGCGGGCAGAAGGGATCAGCTATATGTCCGTGCCGGAGCTTAGCGCGCCCCGCCGGGCATGGGCAAAAATCCGTTATAACCACAGGGGCGCGTGGTGTACGGTGCAGAAGACGGGGGCGGATGAGATCTTATGCTCCTTTGATGAGCCGGTGCGCTCGCCCGCGCCGGGACAGGCGGCCGTCCTGTACGACGATGAGGGCAGGATCCTTCTGGGCGGCACCATTACGGGAAAGGAATAGGAAAGGGATCAGAGTAATGAGAGCGGATATGCATATGCATTCTAATTTTTCACATGATTCAGACGCAGAGCCGGAGGCGATGATACAGGGGGCGATAGCAAAGGGGCTCGACGTCATGTGCTTTACGGACCATTATGACAAGGACAATATGGACTGGGGGGCGGAGGATATCTTCGATGTTGAGGAGTATTTTAAGACGATGACGCCCTTGAGGGAAAAATACAGAGGCCGCATTGACGTGCGCATCGGGGTGGAGCTTGGGATGCAGCCCCATCTTGGGACATTTTACGATGAGTTTGTAAAAAAATACCCGTTTGACTTTGTGATTGGCTCCGTCCATTCCGTCCTTAAGACGGACATCGCGCGCGGCAAGGTGTTTGAAGGGCGGACGGACGGGGAGGTGTACCGCATCGTCATGGAGGAGACGCTTGAGGACGTCAAGACCCACAAGGAGTTTGACACGCTGGGGCATCTGGATTATATGTCGCGCTATGGAAAAGAGGGGAAGGGCTATGCCTATGAGGACTATGCGGAGGTGATTGACGAGATCCTGCGCGTCCTGATTGAGAACGGGAAATGCCTGGAGCTTAACACATCGGGCTTTAAATACGGGCTTCCCTACGCGCATCCTTGCCCGGAGGTGTTAAAAAGATACCGGGAGCTCGGCGGGGAGCTTATCACGGTGGGGGCCGACGGGCATAAACCGGAGCATATCGCCTATGATTTTCATAAGGTGGAGGGCATCCTGCGCGGGTGCGGGTTTACCTATTATACAGAATTTAAGGAGAGAAAGCCGACTTTTAAGCGGCTTGCATAAAAATGGCGGGCATAGAAATAGCTTGCATAAAAATGGAAAAGACACTTGAATTTTTGTATCAGATTTAGTACAATGAAATTTGGTTGATGATTCTTTAACGAGGGTTGAGGAAATTAAGGCTGTGTAACCAGTTAAACCGGTTAATCAAGAAAACTTTAGGAGGATTTGGATCATGGCAGTAAAAGTAGCAATTAATGGATTCGGACGGATCGGACGGCTTGCGTTCAGGCAGATGTTTGGGGCGGAAGGGTATGAGGTAGTTGCAATCAACGACCTTACCTCCCCGAAGATGCTGGCGCATCTTTTGAAGTACGATTCTTCACAGGGAAGATACGCTTTGTGCGACAAGGTTGAGGCAACCGAGGATTCCATCATTGTTGACGGCACAGAGATCAAGATTTATGCGAAAGCGAACGCGGAGGAGCTTCCGTGGGGAGAGATCGGCGTAGACGTTGTTCTGGAATGTACAGGCTTCTACACATCTAAGGAGAAGGCTTCGGCGCATGTGAAAGCGGGCGCGAGGAAGGTAGTCATCTCCGCACCGGCGGGCAATGACCTCCCGACCATTGTTTATAATGTAAACCACGACAAGCTGACTGCCGAGGATACCGTTATCTCCGCAGCATCCTGCACCACGAACTGTCTGGCGCCGATGGCAAAAGCGCTGAATGACCTGGCGACGATCAAATCGGGCATCATGTGTACCATCCACGCTTACACGGGCGATCAGATGACGCTTGACGGGCCGCAGAGGAAGGGCGACTTAAGGAGATCCCGCGCGGCGGCGGTGAATATCGTTCCGAACAGCACGGGCGCGGCAAAGGCGATCGGCCTTGTCATCCCGGAGCTTAACGGCAAGCTCATCGGGGCTGCCCAGAGAGTGCCGACCCCGACAGGCTCCACGACCATCCTGACGGCGGTGGTAGAAGGAAGCGTGACAGTAGAGCAGATCAACGCGGCGATGAAAGCGGCTTCCAATGAGTCCTTCGGATACAACACGGACGAGATCGTTTCCAGCGATATCATCGGCATGAGGTACGGCTCCTTATTCGACGCGACACAGACGATGGCGTGCCAGTTAGACAACGGGACGACGGAGGTTCAGGTCGTATCATGGTATGACAATGAGAACTCCTACACCAGCCAGATGGTGAGGACAATCAAATACTTCTCAGAGCTTGGCTAAACTTCAATAAAGGGTCCGGTCTTCAGGGACCGGGCCCTTTTGCCGTATGAAAGGAGACATCGGTATGCTTAATAAGAAATCAGTGGATGATATTAACGTAAAGGGCTTAAGAGTCCTGTGCAGATGTGATTTCAATGTTCCGCTCATCGACGGGAAGATCACGGACGAGAACCGCCTCGTGGCGGCGCTCCCTACGATTAAGAAGCTGGCTTCGGACGGGGGAAAAGTGATCCTCTGCTCCCATCTGGGGAAGCCAAAAGGAGAGCCGAAGCCGGAGCTGTCCTTAGCGCCTGTGGCCAGGCGGCTGTCTGAGCTTCTCGGGCAGGAGGTGAAGTTTGCCGCAGACAAAGAGGTCGTAGGCCCGAATGCGAGAGCTGCCGTGGCCGCGATGAAGGACGGCGATATCATCCTCCTGGAAAATACACGTTACCGGGCAGAAGAGACAAAGAACGGGGAAGCATTCAGCAAAGACCTCGCCTCCCTGTGCGATGTGTTTGTCAATGACGCATTTGGCACGGCGCACCGCGCGCACTGCTCCAATGTGGGCGTTACGCAGTTCGTAGATACCGCCGTGGTGGGGTATCTGATGCAAAAGGAGATCGATTTCCTCGGAAATGCGGTCAATAACCCCGAGCGTCCCTTCGTGGCGATCCTCGGCGGGGCGAAGGTGTCCAGCAAGATCTCCGTGATCGAGAACCTTCTTGACAAGGTGGACACGCTGATCATCGGCGGCGGCATGTCCTACACCTTTAGCAAAGCGCAGGGCGGGAGCGTCGGCAAGTCCCTTCTCGAAGAGGATTACTGTGAATATGCCCTGAATATGCTTGATAAAGCAAAAGAAAAGGGCGTGAAACTCCTGCTTCCGGCAGATACGGTGATCGCGGATGACTTCTCCAATGACGCGCAGTCCAGGGTAGTCGCCGCAGGGGAGATCCCGGCGGGCTGGCAGGGCCTGGACATCGGGCCGGAGACGGAGAAGATTTTCTGCGAGGCAGTACAGGATGCGAAGACGGTCGTGTGGAACGGCCCGATGGGATGCTTTGAGATGCCGAAGTTCGCGCACGGGACAGAGGCAGTCGCGAAAGCGCTTGCAGACACGGAGGCAGTCACCATCATCGGAGGCGGCGATTCCGCCGCAGCCGTGAACCAGCTCGGCTATGGAGACAAGATGACGCACATCTCCACAGGCGGCGGCGCATCCCTGGAATTTCTGGAAGGAAAAGAATTGCCCGGCGTCGCAGCCGCCAATGATAAGTAAAAAGCTTGGCGAGGTACTTTCGAGCCTAGCGTTTACTTAGTTCACCGACCTTAGCGAGGTTTTACACGAGCTTAGTGAGGTGAACATACCCAAGCT
>CAZFSW010000022.1:1786-10478 GCA_964521655.1 uncultured Dorea sp. | reverse complement strand
ATAAAAATACCCTCCCATACACTATATGAAAGGGTATCTCATTTTATGCCTGCCAGTCGAATATTTCATTGCCTTTTTTCATGCTAAGCCTTTTCTAACATGACTTTACATTGTTTTTTATGGCATGCAATTCCATATTTTAAGACATTCTCTATCCCATCATCCAAAAAAAATTCTTCATACCGGGTATGTCTGACTTGTTTCAACGCTTCCTTACATGCTTTGTCCAAATTTCCGTCGTGCGCATATTTGATCTCAATGATGATCCCCATGTCCCCGGTTTCTGGCTCTGCCAAAATATCCGCAAAGCCTTCCCCCGCTTCCTGATTAGAAGCGACGCTCCATCGGTCCTTAACGCCCAGGATCCCCAAAAGAATCCCATGATAAAAATTCTCTTTCATTTCCTTTTTTATGGCAGTATCACGGATACTGATGGTTTTCCTTAAATATCCTGTAAAAATTCTTTCTACATCCTCCGCATTCCCATTTTGCAGGGCATCACAGAAGCTGTTCAGGGTTTCTCCGTCCTTTCTTACATTTTCTCTGAACCACTCCATGATCTGAGTTTCAAAAATACCCCGGATTTCCAGATTGGGGATTGCAAGCTTCAGCTTCCGGCCATCTGCCTTTCCCCTCTGCGTGAGGTATCCGGTCATAAAAAGCAGGCTCCAGATATTGTCGATCGTCTTATACATCTCCGGATAAGTAAGCTCCTGATGAATTTCTTTCACGACAGTTTCTCCTGCCACCAGACGCTCTATCTCCCGTTTTGTCATGCCATCTGCCGATTTCTGAATAAACTGCTTTACCGCGTCATTGCTGCTCGTATTGATCCAGTAATTCTCCGGCAGCGCTTCCCCGTCATCCAGCAAGGAATCACAATAATTCAGGACATCCCATGGACAATATATATCTACATTTCCAAAACGATATCCGTCATACCATTTTTTTGCCACGCCATAACTGCCGGAATATCCATAAAATTCTAAAAGCTCCTTTACCTCCTGGTCCGTAAATCCAAAATATTCATCAAACCGCACATCTGTACTCGAACGAATCTTCAGATTATTAAGTCCTGTAAATATGCTCTCCTTTGAAATCCGAAGACATCCTGTCATTACTGCAAGCTTCAGGCTGTTGTTCGTCTTAAGCACTTGTCCAAGCAGATTGCGGATAAAAGAAATCATCTGCTCATAATACCCGTTCGCAAATGCTTTTGCCAAAGGGACATCGTACTCGTCAATCAACAGAATCACCCTTACGCCATAATGCTTTTCCAGCATACCCGTCAATAATTTCAGGCTGTTTGCAGCTACGGCCTCATTCATATTTTCATCCAGAAGCTTTTTATACTCTGCCTTATCATGCTCATTCAGCATTTCACTATTTAAAAGAAAATAGAACTTTGCGGCTGTTTCCCTGATAATCTGAACCGCCATTTGAAATGCTGTCTCATAGGATAAGGCGTCGATCCCTTTAAGAGAAACAGAAATAACCGGATATTTCCCCATAAATTCCTCACAGAGCGCGTCTTCCCTTGAAATTTCCAATCCGCCGAAAATGCTTTTATCACTCTCTATTGAAAAGAAATGCTCCAGCATACTCATATTCAGCGATTTCCCAAATCTTCTGGGGCGGGTAAATAGATTCACTTCTCCCCAGTTATGCAGCAGTTCTCTGATAAGTCCCGTTTTATCTACATAGTAAAAATCCTCCTTACGGAGTTTTTCAAAATTTTCAATCCCTATAGGAAGCTTCTTTTTTGGCATCTGCATTTCTTAGCGCCCTCCTACCATCATCCATGTTGCTTCTATGATCGCTTTTTGTATCCATTATAACAATGAAGCGACAGCATTGCCATAGAAGCCCCTGCTCTTCCCATTACACTTCAAGCTCTGCTCATATCCGTCTCCCGCACAAGCTTACGGATTGGCAGAATATACTCCGGCGGCACGGACAGCTCATCCACGCCCATCGCGAGAAATTCCCCCGTCAATGTCTCATCCGCGCCAAGCTCGCCGCAAATGCCCGCCCAGATGCCTGCCCTGTGCGCATTCTCCACCGTCAGCGCGGTCATGCGCAAAACTGCCGGATGATGCGGGTCGTAAAACTCGCTAAGCCGGGAATTCTGTCGGTCAACCGCCAGGGCATACTGCGTCAGGTCATTCGTCCCGATACTGAAAAAATCAACCTCCTTTGCGAGCTTGTCGCTGATTAGCGCTGCGGCGGGAGTTTCAATCATAATTCCCTGCTCCGGCTTGCCATATGCCTCCCCCCGCGCGTCAAGCTCTGCTTTCACCTCCGTCACGATCGCCTGTATCCTCTTTATTTCCTCCATGTTGGCAATCATCGGGTACATCACCGCGACCCGCCCGAACGCGCTGGCACGGAATATCGCGCGAAGCTGCGTTTTAAATATCTCCGGCTGCGCCAGGCAGATCCGGATTCCCCGGCATCCAAGCGCGGGATTTTCTTCCTTTTCCATAGGGAAATACCCGCACTGCTTATCCGCGCCGACGTCCAGCGTGCGGATGACCACTCTCTTCCCCGCCATCGCCTCTGTCACGCGTCTATAGATCAGGAACTGCTCCTCCTCTGTCGGAAACGTATTTCTTTCTAAATAAATAAATTCGCTTCGGAACAACCCGACGCCGTCCGCGCCATTTTTGACCGCCCGTTCCAAATCCTCCATATTCCCGATATTGGCACACAGCATAAGCTTGTGTCCGTCAAGCGTGACCGTTTCCTTATCCCTTAAAGCCAAAAGGCTTTCCTTCCTCCGGTGTTCCTTCTGCTGCCGCCGCCTCATTTCTCCCACAAATGCTTCGTCCGGGTCAATATAAATAATTCCCGCGTCTCCATCCACGACCGCCAGCTTCCCGTCTACGGATCCGTCCAGAGGAAGCGGCGCGCCTGCCAGCGCCGGAATCCCCATCGCTCTTGCTAAAATCGCCGTATGCGAATTAGGCGAGCCGTGGACAGTCACAAAAGATCGCACTCTTTCCCTGTCAAGCCGTACCGTTTCCGAAGGGGCAAGGTCGTCCGCCACGATAATCTCAGGGGCATCCTCCCCCGCCGCATTTTCTGCCGCGCCTGCTTCTTTCTCCGCCGTGTTTTCCGCCGCGTCTGCTTCCTTCCCCGCCTTGCCCTGCCAACCGCTGCCAAGTGCGGCAAGCAGGCGATCAGATACGTCTCTCACATCTGCCGCCCGCTCCCGCATATAGTCATCCTCCATAGACGCGAACCTGCGGGTGTACTTATCTCCCGTACACGCGATCGCATACTCCGCGCTGCCTCTCCCGCCCAGGATGATATTCCTTACGGATTCGTCAAAGCCCTTATCTTCCAGTATCATCCGATGTCCGTCGAATATAGCGGCTGCCGCTTCTCCCACTTCCTTGAGCGTCTTGTCACGCAAAGCCTTAATCTCAAAATCCGTAGCCCCCTTCGCCGCCTCATAGCGTGACAGTTCTTCATTCACATCCACCGTCTTATCGCGTGACGGTTCTTCATTCACATCCGCTGTTTTATCGCGTGACGGTTCTTCATTCGCATCCGCCGTCTTATCGCGTGATGCCTCTTCTCCTACCTCCGCCGCGCTTACCCGTTTCACATATCGCTCATCTTTCCTGCACACGCGGATTCTTCCGATTGCAATCCCGCCGTATACGCTTTTCCCGCTATATTTCTCCATAATTCGTTTCCTACCGCGATTAAAAGTTTCTACCTGTGCGGTCTAAAATGCCTGCGCCAGCAGGCGCAGGCATTCCCCTGTCATTTACACCTCTACCTTGATTGGCTCCAGCTTCCAGATATCATCCACGTACTCCTGAATCGTCCTGTCCGAAGAGAACTTTCCACAGGACGCAGTGTTAAGGAGCGCTTTCTTCGCCCAGCCCTGCTTATCACGGTACGCCGCCTCGACCCGCTTCTGTGCCTCCGCGTAGGAGCGGAAATCCTTCAATATAAAATACATATCCGCCCGGCTGCTGCTCTTCGTATTCAGCAGCGAATTATAGAGGTCGCGGTACATTTCCTTGTCCCCGTGCGCATAGGTTCCGTCAAGAAGCTGGTCTACTACGCGCCGGATATCTGGATCGCTGTTGTAGATGTCCATCGGGTTATAGCCGCCGTTTTTCTCATACTCCATAACCTCGTCGGAGCTAAGTCCGAAGATAAATGCATTTTCCTCGCCGACCTCCTCCACGATCTCCACATTCGCGCCGTCCATCGTCCCAAGCGTCGGGGCGCCGTTCAGCATGAATTTCATATTGCCCGTGCCGGACGCTTCCTTAGAGGCCGTAGAGATCTGCTCGCTCACGTCTGCAGCTGCGAATATCCATTCTGCGTTTGACACCCGGTAATCCTCGATGAATACCACCTTTAGCTTCCCGCCGATGCTCTGGTCGTTATTGATGACATCGCCCACTGAATTGATAAGCTTGATAATCTGCTTCGCGCGGACATACCCAGCCGAAGCCTTCGCGCCAAAGATAAAAGTGCGCGGGTAAAACTCCATCTCCGGATGGTCTTTGATCTGATTGTACAGATACATCACGTGGAGAATGTTAAGAAGCTGCCGCTTGTACTCATGGAGCCTCTTCACCTGCACATCGAAAATGGAGTCCGGACTGACCTCGATCCCATTGTGTTTCAGGATATACGCCGCCAGCCGCTCTTTATTCTTGTGCTTGATAGACATGAATTCTTTCAGTGCCTCCTCGTCATCGGCATATTTTTTAAGGCCATCCATCAGGGACAGATCGACGATCCAGTCCTTCGTGCCAAGTCTGTCCGTAACCCAGTCCGCGAGCAGCGGATTCCCGTGCATCAGGAACCGTCTCTGGGTAATGCCGTTTGTCTTGTTGTTGAACTTCTGCGGCATCATCTGGTAGAAATCCTTCAGCTCGCGTTTTTTCAGGATTTCCGTGTGCAGCCTTGCTACGCCGTTTACCGAATATCCCGCCACGATTGCGAGGTGCGCCATCCTGATCTGCCCGTCTTTTAAAATGGACATGCGTTGGATTTTACCCTCATCGTTCGGATACTGCGCCTGGATCTGGAGGATAAACCTGCGGTCGATCTCCTGGATGATCTGATATACTCTTGGAAGCAGCTTGGAGAACAGGTCGATGGGCCATTTTTCAAGCGCCTCCGCCATAATCGTATGGTTCGTGTAGGCGCAGCATTTCGTAGTAATCTCCCACGCCTCGTTCCATTCTAAGTTATAATCATCCAGAAGGATCCTCATAAGCTCCGCTACCGTCACCGTGGGGTGCGTGTCGTTCATCTGGAATGTCGCTTTCTCATACAGCTTGTGGATATCATCATGCTTGCGCATATACTTGGCAACCGCCGCCTGTAAGCTCGCGGACACGAAGAAATACTGCTGCTTCAGCCTAAGCTCCTTTCCCGCATAGTGGTTATCGTTCGGATAAAGCACCTCCACGATTGTCTTGGCAAGGTTCTGCTGCTCCACCGCCTTGTGGTAATCGCCCCGGTCAAAGGACTCGAGCTGGAAATCTACAATCGGCTCCGCGTCCCAGATGCGCAGCGTGTTTACATGGTTATTTCCGTAGCCCACGATGGGGTAGTCATACGGGACTGCAAGGACGGATTCATAATTTTCCTGTACGAAATGCGTCTTGCCTGTCACATCGTCATACTGCACCCGGATATTTCCTCCGAAGCGGATTTCTTTCGCGTACTCCGGCCTGCGAAGCTCAAACGGATTGCCATCTTTAAGCCAGTTGTCAGGCGTCTCCACCTGATAGCCGTTGTCAATCTTCTGTTTGAACATCCCGTATCGGTAGCGGATGCCGCAGCCATACGCCGCATAGCCCATAGTCGCAAGCGAATCCAGAAAACATGCAGCCAGGCGTCCAAGTCCCCCGTTCCCCAGCGCCGGATCAGGCTCCTGATCTTCAATCACTCCCAGGTCGATCCCAAGCTCCTCCAATGCTTCCTTCACTTCTGTGTACGCGCACATATTGATAAGGTTATTGCCGAGCGCACGGCCCATGAGGAACTCCATCGACATATAGTAGACCATCTTCGGATCGTCCTTCTCAAACTGCCGCTGCGTCGCGATCCAGTTATCAACGATCACATCCTTCACCGCATAAGAGACGGCCTGAAATTTTTCCTGGTCGTTTGCCTCATCCAGCTCTTTGCGGAACAGTCTTTTCATGTTATCCTGTACATCCTTCTTAAACGTCGTCTTCTCAAATCTTGAATTATACATAGCACTTTCCCTTCTAAAGTTATTGTCCACTGACGTCAGCCTGTTTCTCCACTCCGAGCGTTACCTGCTCGCCGTTGATCTTCCACTCCTTTGTATATCCCTCCGGCGCCTTGTCCGCAACCGTCAGCGCCAGCGTCTCCGCACCGATGGTCTCTGCATTCGCGGCAAATATCCGGCGCGCCTTTTGTGTCCCCTCGTAGGTGACATTAATCTTATCTGTAACCTCAAAGCCCGCTTCCTTACGCATTGTCTGAACCTTGCTGATAATCTCGCGCACAAAGCCCTCCTCTAAAAGCTCCTCCGTCAGCTTCGTATCAAGGACAACCGTAATGCCATAGTCATTTTCAGACACATAGCCTTCCGTCTGTGCGGACTCGATCAGCAGATCCTCCCGGAACAGTGTGATCTCCTGCCCGTTTACATGAAGCTTCAGTGCGTCGGAAGCATTCAGCTCATCCATCGCGGCGTTTCCATCCACGGACATGAGCGCCGCCTTGATCCCACCTAACATTTTACCATATTTTGGCCCTACTGTCTTTAGTTGAGGTTTAAAAGAATATGTTGTAAATTCCCGGACCTCTTGTGTAAATGTCACAGTTTTCACATTTAACTCTTCCAAAACAATGTCCTGATAAAACTTCGGAAGCGTAAAATCCGCTTTCACATACATCTGCCCGATGGGCTGGCGGTTCTTGATATTCGCGGCGTTGCGGCACGCGCGCCCCATCACCACGAGCTTTAAGACCTTTTCCATATTGGATTCCAGCTCCGTATCGATCATCGTCTCGTCTGCTTTCGGGAAATCACAGAGATGAATGCTCTCCGGAGCGTCTTTGTCAATGCTCCTCACAAGATTCTGGTAAATCTCCTCCGTCATAAACGGAATCATAGGCGCGGCGGCCTTCGCCGTATTCACAAGCGCAGTGTAAAGCGTCATGTAGGCATTGATCTTATCCTGCTCCATCCCCTTCGCCCAGAAACGCTCGCGGCTCCTCCTCACATACCAGTTGCTCATATCGTCCACAAAGTCCTGGAGCGCTCTCGCCGCCTCCGGGATCTTATAATGCTCAAGGCATTCGTCTGTCTCTTTAATCAGCGTATTCAGCTTGGACAAAAGCCACCTATCCATCACGGATAATTTCTCATATTCCAGCTTGTATTTTGTGGCGTCAAACCCGTCGATATCCGCATACAGCACAAAAAACGCATAGGTATTCCAGAGCGTCCCCATGAATTTCCTCTGCCCTTCCACCACCGCTTTTCCGTGGAAGCGGTTGGGAAGCCACGGCGCGCTGTTCACATAGAAATACCAGCGGATGGCGTCCGCGCCGTACTCCTTTAACGCGTCAAACGGGTCTATCGCATTTCCCTTCGATTTGCTCATCTTCTGCCCGTTCTCGTCCTGCACGTGCCCGAGGACGATGACATTTTTATAAGGGGCCTTGTTAAAAAGCAGGGTCGAGATTGCCAACAGAGAATAAAACCACCCTCTCGTCTGGTCTACCGCCTCTGATATAAAGTCTGCCGGAAACTGCTTCTTAAACAGTTCTTCATTCTCAAACGGGTAATGGTGCTGCGCGAACGGCATCGCGCCAGAGTCAAACCAGCAGTCAATGACCTCCGGGACGCGGTGCATGGGTTTCCCGCACTTCGGGCAGCGGATCGTCACCTCGTCAATGTACGGGCGGTGCAGCTCAATATCCTCCGGGCAATTGTCCGACATTTCCTTAAGCTCCGCGATGCTCCCTACGCTGTGCTGATGCCCGCACTCACATTCCCAGATGTTCAGCGGCGTCCCCCAGTAGCGGTTGCGGCTTATGCCCCAGTCCTGCACATTCTCGATCCAGTCCCCGAAGCGCCCTTTTCCGATGCTCTCAGGGATCCAGTTAATCGTGTTATTGTTTGCCACGAGGTCATCCTTCACCGCCGTCATCCTGATAAACCACGACTCGCGCGCATAGTAGATGAGCGGCGTGTCGCAGCGCCAGCAGTGCGGATAGCTGTGCTCAAAATTCGGCGCGGAGAATAAAAGCCCCCGCCGCTCCAGATCCTTTAGCACCTCCGGGTCCGCCTTTTTCACAAAAAGTCCCGCGAACGGTGTGGACTGCGCCATATTTCCCTTCTCGTCCACAAGCTGCACGAACGGCATATCATATTTCCGGCACACCTTCGCGTCGTCCTCGCCAAATGCGGGCGCGATGTGGACGACGCCCGTGCCGTCCGTCAGCGTCACATAATCGTCGCACGTCACATAAAATGCTTTCTTACCCTGCCCCTGTATGCCGTCCGCAGCGCACTGGTACAAGGGCTCGTATTCCTTGTATTCCAGCTCTTTCCCCTTAAATGTCCCGATAATCTCATAGGCTTTGTTGACGGACGCACCTTCTGTTTCGGCTAACGGCCCCAGCACCGTGTCAAGCAGGGCCTGCGCCATATAATATGTGAAAC
>CAZFSW010000022.1:0-1686 GCA_964521655.1 uncultured Dorea sp. | reverse complement strand
GCTAACGGCCCCAGCACCGTGTCAAGCAGGGCCTGCGCCATATAATATGTGAAACCGTCGGCGCATTTCACCTTCGCATAAGTTTCCTCTGCATTTACGCACAGCGCCAGATTGGAGGGAAGGGTCCACGGCGTTGTCGTCCATGCAAGAAAATATGCATCCTCGTCCTTCGCCTTAAAGCGGACGATTGCCGAGCGCTCCTTCACGTCCTTATAGCCCTGCGCCACCTCCTGCGCGGACAGCGGCGTCCCGCAGCGCGGGCAGTAGGGGACGATCTTGAATCCCTTATAGAGAAGCCCCTTATCCCAGATCTTCTTAAGCGCCCACCACTCCGATTCAATAAAATCATTGTGGTACGTGACATAAGGGTTCTCCATGTCCGCCCAGAAGCCGACCGTGGCGGAAAAATCCTCCCACATGCCCTTATATTTCCACACGCTCTCCTTGCATTTGTCGATAAATGGCTCCAGGCCGTACTCCTCAATCTGATCCTTCCCGTCAAGGCCAAGCGCCCGCTCCACCTCCAGCTCCACCGGAAGCCCGTGCGTATCCCAGCCCGCCTTTCTCGGGACTTCATAACCTTTCATCGCGCGGTAGCGCGGAATCATATCCTTGATCACGCGGGTAAGGACATGCCCGATGTGGGGCTTTCCGTTCGCTGTCGGCGGGCCGTCGTAAAACGTATAAAGCTCGCTCCCCTTGCGCTGCTCCATGCTCTTTTCAAAAATGTGGTTCTCCTCCCAGAATTTCTTTGTTTCCTTTTCCCTGTCAACAAAATTCAGGTCAGTTGAAACTTTTTTGTACATACATACCTCCTTGCCGACTGTCTGGGGACGTAGAATAACCGAAAAACCTACGTCCCAAATCGTGTTTTACTTTGTACACAAATCGGGAAATATCCTGTACCCGATTGAAAGAAAACGTAAAAAAAGGCCCCCTCCGTATAGGACGAAAGCCAAGCTCACGTTTATAAACCACCTAAACATACCGCCATATGTCTTCCCTGTAACGGGGGAATGCCGTCGGTCCCTACTTAATCCCGTTCATTTCAATCTCGCTGATCCCATTCATAAACCGCATGATTGCGCCGGATGAGATTTTCATTGAGATTCGTTCCATCGTTCAGAATCCGCAACTCGGGAGTGATATTCAGAAATGCCTTACTCGCGCCGGGCTTCCACCATCTCCGGCTCGCTTTGCCTTTTAGACATAGCCTACTGTCTCCGTCAAGGTCTTTGCTTTGCTGTGCTGTTTTATTATAGGAAAAAACCTCTGCTTCGTCAAGAGGTTTTTCCCAATCCGTCAGAATGCCAATCCTTCTTTTCATTACCTCCGGCGTTTTCCCTGTCTCCTGCGCTTCCGCTTCAGGGACAGCCGTATGAACACTACAATCAACACCACCAAAAGTACAACTGCGCCCGCCAGGATGACCTTATCTGTCCGCTCTGCCTTTTCGTTGGCTTCCTTGCTATCTTTCTTAGCCTTCGCTGTTTTTATCTCCTCCTGTTCGGAATTTTTCTTCAGATAAGAAACACTGAGCTCACCCTTTGCCTCGCCCACATAATTTCCCCCATATGTATAGGTAAATGTGGCGTCTCCGTACATTTCCTCATCGGGAGTAATCTCCATATCAAGATCCTCAAAGGAAACGCTGTCAGGTATCACCACATACCCCGTTCCTTCCTC
>CAZFSW010000021.1:0-10698 GCA_964521655.1 uncultured Dorea sp. | reverse complement strand
ATGAGATATCGCATTTTCCAGCCTTTTTCAAGATGCCGTCGGACGTTTCCGGTAGAATCCCGCCGCCTTTTCATAACAGCCCCGGAGCTGGCTCTGGTTCGCCAGCTTTTTGACCCCGTTGGTACGGCTTGCGATGAACTCGTTAAGCTTCTTCATATATTCCTCCGGGGTGATCTCGCCGTCCGCCACGTAAGTAAGCCCTTTCTCCCAGCTTGCCGTAAGCTCCGGGTTCAGAAGCGAGCGGAGGGAATGGTCCACCACGTCGTAGACCATCTCCCCCAGCATGGCGGGCGCCACGGCCTGCGTCTTCTTATTGAGCGTCAGATATTTGATATGGAAGAGCTTCTTTAGGATCTCACCCCTCGTCGCGCTGGTACCAATGCCGCTCCCCTTAATCTGCGCGCGGAGCTCCTCATCCTCAATTAGCTGCCCCGCGTTTTCCATCGCCAGGATCAGGGAGCCGGAATTATAACGCCTGGGGGGAGAGGTTTTCCCCTCCTTCACCTCCAGCGACTGCACTGGAAGCTCCATGCCCTTTTTCAGCGTTTTAAGATTTTGGGGAAAAGCCTGATCCGCATCCTTGTCGGCGTTCCCCGCAGCCTTCCCCGGAAGTCCCGCCACCTTATAATAGCCCTCCTGCGCCAGCACTTTAAAATTCGCAAAAAAAGCCTCCCCGCGTATCTCAGTGACAACCGCCGCCTTCTGATACACTGCGGGCGGGTAAAAGATGCTTAAAAACCTCCGCACGATCACATCATACACCGACTCCGACAGATGAGGAAGCGCGGCGAGCGCGCCCATCCCCTGCCCGGTCGGGATGATGGCATAATGGTCCGTGATCAGCTTATCATTCACATATCTGGTCTTCGCAAGCGCCTTATGGCTCCCAAAGGAGACGATCTCTTTCAGGTATGGCACGGCAGGCTGATATTTCATAAGCCCGTTTAAATTCTTGCTGATCTCCTTTGCTGCGGCGGTTGACAGTACGCGCGCGTCCGTCCGGGGATATGTGACCAGCTTCTTCTCATAGAGCTCCTGGGTGATGCGAAGCGTCTCATCCGGGCTGATCTTAAACCGCTTCGAGCATTCATTCTGGAGCTCCGCCAGATTAAATAAAAGCGGCGGGTTCTTCTTCTCCTTTTTCTTCTCCACTGACTTCACAAGGCAGGTAAGCGGCTTCTTCTCACTTAAAAACTGGATCAGCGCCTCCGCTTTCTCCCTTTGCTTAAAGCCGTTGTCTTTATAGAGGCCGGACGGCCCGGACCACTTCGAGCCCTCCGCCGCGCGCCACTCGCTCTCGAACGTCTGCCCCGGCTCGCCCGTATGGCTTAACACCCGGTAGAACGGCGTCTCCACGAACTCGCGGATCTCCCGCTCCCTCCTCACGACCATGCCAAGCACGCAGGTCATCACGCGCCCCACGGAGATGACGGAATATTTTGTCCCCAGATACGAGGAAATGCTGTTCCCATATTTCAGCGTCAGGAGCCTGGAGAAATTAATCCCCATCAGATAATCTTCCTTTGCGCGGAGGTACGCGGACGCGGAGAGATTGTCATACTCTTTCAGATCCTTCGCCTCCCGGATGCCCCGCAGGATCTCCTCCTCCGTCTGGGAATCGATCCAGACTCTGCGCCTTTCCTTTCCCGTTACCTTCGCCTCCTGCTCCACCAGCCGGTAAATGTATTCCCCCTCCCGCCCGGAGTCCGTACACACGTAAATGATATCGACGTCCTTCCGGTTTAGAAGCCCCGCCACGATCCGATACTGCTTTGCCACGGCGGGGATGACCTCATATTTGAATTTCTCCGGGAGAAACGGCAGCGTTTCCATACTCCATTTTTTCAGGGAAGCATCGTATTTCTCCGGGTAGCTCATGGTGATCAGATGCCCGACGCACCAAGTCACGACGGCATCCTCCGATTCCAGATAGCCGTCCTGCCTTTTTGCTTTCAGCTTAAGCGCCTTTGCAAACTCCTGCGCTACGCTGGGTTTTTCCGCGATGTAGAGTGATTTCCCCATATCCTCTTCCTAATCTCCTGACCTGTCTCTTCTCCCCAAAGCCTCCGCAAAGACCCGCAGGCGTTCCATGAGCGGATGGGCCTCCTTCACCGGCGCCTCCGGCTTCGCGCGAAGCGCCTCCTCCATAAATACCGCCTGTGAGTCGATGAACGGCTCCTTTGCTTCTTTCTTCCTGTATTTCCCGTCGCTTTGCAGCACCCTGGCCTTCACATTATCATTTAACATCACCTTCAGATAATGGTTGATCTGCCTGCGCACATCATTGTCCAGGATCGGGACCGCGACCTCCACGCGCTTCTCTGTGTTCCTTGTCATCATATCGGCGGAGCCAATGTAGATCTTCTGCTCCGCGCCCACGCCGAAGCTAAAGATACGCGGATGCTCCAGAAACCGCCCGACCACGTTCATCACCCGCACATTGTCCGTGTACCCGGAAATCCCCGGCAGGAGACAGCAGATACCCCGCACGATCAGATCCACCCGCACGCCCGCGACGGACGCCTCCGATACCTTGCGGATAAAATCCACGTCCGTGAGCGAATTCATTTTCATAATAATGCGCCCGTTCGCGCCCTTTTGTATCTCCTCGTCCATCAGGTAAAGCACAGTCTGCTTAAGGCTTGTCGGCGACACGATCAGATGGCTGTATGTGCCGGACAGGTTGCCGATGGACATATTTTTGAAAAATTCTGATGCATCCCTCCCGATCGCCGGGTCGGCCGTCATCAGAGAGAGATCCGTGTACATTGCCGCCGTCTTTTCATTATAATTGCCAGTCCCGACCTGTGTGATATACTGGATCTCATTGCGGTTCCGGTAGGTGATCAGGCAGACCTTAGAATGCACCTTGTAGCCCTCAAAGCCGTAGATGACCCGGCAGCCCGCATCCTCCAGGCGCTCCGACCAGTCGATATTATTCTGCTCGTCGAACCTCGCCCGAAGCTCGATCAGCGCCGTGACCTCCTTGCCATTCTCCGCCGCCGCGCAGAGATACTCTACCAGCCTCGCTTTCTTTGCCAGACGGTAGATCGTGACCTTGATCGTCATGACGCTGGGATCCACAGACGCTTCCTTGACCAGCTTAAGAAACGGCTCCATGCTCTCATAAGGGTAGAACAGCAGGATATCCTTTTTCTTCACCTGCCGCATCACATTTCCCTCCTGGACGCGCGGAGACTTCTGCGGGGAGAACGGCGGATAGATCAGTGAGCGCTTCATCGCCTCCGGGAGCTCTCCGCTGATGGTAAAGATATAAGCCAGCTTCATCGGCATCTTCGTGCGGAAGATCTGATTCGGCTTGATCTGGAACTTTTCGCAGAAATATTTCTCGCTCTCTGGTGAGAGCTTCTCCGCAGTCTCCAGGCGCACTACAGACATCCTGCGCCTCTTGTGCAGCGTCTGGCGCATCAGGTAGCGGAAGTCGTCATTGACCTCCAAAGCCTCGTCGTCCGGCTCCACGTCCGCGTTGCGCGTGACGCAGATATAGTTGGGGTCCGTGATCTCGTACTGCGGAAAAACAAGGCTTAAATGCTCCATGATCACCTTTTCCATGCGGATATAGCGGATATCATGCCCCGGAAGGTACAGGATATCCGACACAAACTGCGGCACTGGCACCAGCCCGAACATGGACTTATCCTTCAGCTTCAGCATCGCCGTCACATAGATTTCCTTATTCATCAGGTGCGGGAACGGATGGTTCGCGTCCACGATCTGCGGGGAGAGTACCGGAAGGATCTGCTCCTTAAAATATTTCTTCACATACTTCTTTTCCTGCTGCTCCAGCTCCTTAAAATCAAGGCCGCAGATGCCGTAAGGATGAAGCTGCTTCTTGATCTCGGCGTAGGTCTTATCCCTCTCCTTGTAAAGCGGCGCGACCTCCTCAAAAATGCGCTCCAGCTGCTCCTTCGCCGTCATCCCCGAACGGCTGTCCCGCTCATTCCCGTCCGTGTGCGCCATGTCGAAGAGGCTTCCCACGCGGATCATGAAAAATTCATCGAGGTTGCTCGTAAAGATCGCCACGAATTTCATGCGCTCCAGAAGCGGAACCGAAGCATCCTTCGCCTCCTCCAGCACCCGCTGGTTAAACCGCAGCCACGAAAGCTCCCTGTTTTGCGTATAAGTTAAAATACTATTATCCATATTGATTTCCTCATTCTATTAAGAACCCTTCTTTGCCTCAATATATCCCTTTTTCACAAGGCTCTCCGCGCACAGCACCGCGCCGCCCGCCGCGCCGCGCAGGGTATTGTGCGAAAGCCCGACAAATTTATAGTCGAACATCGCATCCTCGCGCAGGCGTCCGATGGTGACGCCCATGCCGTTCTCATAAGCCACGTCCAGCCTCACCTGCGGCCGGTCATTATCCTCCAGATAGCGGATGAACTGCTTCGGCGCGCTCGGAAGCCCCGCCTCCTGCGGATAGCCCCTGTAGTTCACAAGCCGGTCGATGAGCTCCTCCTTCGATGGCTTCTTTGCGAAGTTCACAAACACCGCCGCCGTATGGCCGTTCAGCACCGGCACGCGGATGCACTGGCAGGTAATCTTCGGATACTCTGCCTTCACGATCTGTCCGCCCTCCACTTTTCCCAGTACACGGAGCGGCTCTTGCTCACTTTTTTCCTCTTCCCCGCCGATGTAGGGGATGATGTTCTCCACCATCTCCGGCCAGTCGTCAAAGGTCTTTCCCGCGCCGGAGATCGCCTGATAGGTCGCGGCGACCACCTCCCTCGGCTCATACTCCCTCCATGCGGCAAGGCACGGCGTATAACTCTGGATGGAGCAGTTCGGCTTCACCGCGATAAACCCCCGCTTCGTTCCAAGCCGGTTTTTCTGTGCCTCAATCACGGCAAAATGCTCCGGGTTGATCTCCGGGATCACCATCGGGACGTCCGGCGTCCAGCGGTGCGCGCTGTTGTTGGACACCACCGGCGTCTCCGTCTTCGCATATGCCTCCTCAATGGCGCGGATCTCATCCTTCGTCATGTCCACAGCGCTAAATACAAAATCCACGGAGGACGCGACCGCCTCCACCTCGTTCACATTCTGGACCTTTAGCCGCTTTACCGCTTCCGGCATCGGCGTCTCCAGCTTCCAGCGGCCTCCCGCCGCTTCCTCATAGGTCTTCCCCGCTGACCTTGCGCTTGCCGCCACGCATACAACCTCGAACCACGGATGGTTTTCCAGCAGGGAGATGAATCTCTGCCCCACCATCCCGGTCGCCCCCAATATCCCAACTCTTAATTTCTGCCCCATGTCAGTTTCCTCCCTTTCCGATTTCTGTATGTACGCCATTGAGTTTGGCCTGATCTGCTGCCCATATTCCCTGGCAATATCAAACTGCCCGCCATTGATATTCCTCCATATATTTCCTGCATGCCGCGATTTCCTCCTTCATCGCTGGAAGCCCCGGCGCGCCCGCCGTCGTGCGCCTGCCCACGCAGGTTTCCAGGCTGATGGCGTCATAGATATCCTCCTCGAATACCGGGGAGATCCTCTGATAGTCCTCAAGCGGCAGGTCGTCAAGCGCGATTCCCCTATCCATGCACAGAAGCACAAGCCTCCCCACGATCCCATGCGCGTCCCGAAACGGCACTCCGCGCTTCACGAGGTAGTCCGCCGCGTCCGTCGCATTTGTGAACCCGTTCTTCGCGCTCTCCTCCATCCGTTCCTTCCGGAATCTCATGGTGCGCAGCATCCCGGCAAACAGTGTCAGGCACCCCTTCACCGTGTCAACCGCGTCAAATGTCCACTCCTTATCCTCCTGCATATCCTTATTATAGGCAAGCGGAAGCCCCTTCATCGTGGTAAGCAGAGCCGTCAGCGCCCCGTACACCCGCCCGGTCTTCCCGCGCACAAGCTCCGCGATATCCGGGTTTTTCTTCTGCGGCATAATGCTGCTTCCGGTACTGTATGCATCATCGATCTCCACAAACTGGTATTCGTTGGAATTCCAGATAATGACCTCCTCCGAAAAGCGGCTTAAGTGCATCATGATCATGGACAGCGCAGACAAAAGCTCTATCAGGTAATCCCGGTCCGATACCCCGTCCATGCTGTTGCGCGCAGGGCCGTCAAATCCAAGGAGCTCTGCCGTATAATCCCGGTCGAGGGGATAGGTCGTTCCCGCGAGCGCCCCGCTCCCAAGCGGGCAGGTATCCATCCGCCCATATATGTCCCGGAGCCTCTCATGGTCGCGCCGGAACATTTCAAAATACGCGCCCATATGGTGCGCGAGCGTGACCGGCTGCGCCTTCTGCAAATGTGTAAAGCCCGGCATATACGTCTCAGTGTGTTCCTCCATAATGCCAAGAATGGCGAGCAGAAGCTCCCCAACCAGCTGATCCAGAAGCAGCACCTCCTCCCTCACATAGAGCTTCATATCCAGCGCCACCTGGTCGTTCCTGCTCCTCCCGGTATGGAGCTTCTTCCCCGCCTCCCCGATCCGGTCGGTGAGCGCCGCCTCGACAAAGCTGTGGATGTCCTCGTACTGCTCCGTGATCTCAAGCCTGCCCTCCTTTACATCCTCCAGGATGCCGGTCAGTCCCCCGATCATCTCCTCCTTCTCCTTCTCCGTGAGGATCCCCTGCTTCCCAAGCATCCTCACATGCGCGATGCTGCCCCGGATATCCTGTTCGCAGAGCCTTCTGTCAAAAGAAATGGATGCGTTAAACCGGTATACAAGCTCATCCGTTTCTTTTGTGAAACGTCCTCCCCACAATTGCGCCATAGGTCTTCTTCCTTTCCGAATTAGTATCATTATCGTGGATCATACTAGATATTCATGTTTTGTATTCTACCTGAAATTCATAGAGAATGCAAGCGCGCCGCACTGTCGCTCTGCCTTTCCATCTGCTTTACTTTCTCATTCGCCCCGCCTCTCCCGCAGTGAAAATTCGCACCCGCAGTAATCCTGCCTGTACAGCCCATATTCCTTCGAAAGCTCAATCGAACGCTTATATCCGTTCTTCTTCTTAAAGTCCGACTGGAGATACTCTACTCCGTATTCTGCAGAAAGCCTCATCCCGATCTCATTCAGCCTGTCCGCATTCTTGAGCGGGCTGATGCTAAGCGTCGTGGTGAAATAATCAAATCCCCCTTTCTTCGCCAGCTCCGCCGTCTCTCTCAGGCGGAGCTCATAGCAGCGCAGGCACCGCTCCCCACCCTCCTTGATATGCTCCAGCCCCCTCGCGATCTCATAAAAAGCCTCCCTGTCATAGCTTCCCGCCACGAAAGCCACAGGGCGCTTCAGGCGCATATCGCTGATAAGCTGCTGCTGTTCCAGGATGCGCTTCGTGTATTCGCTCTCCGGAAAAATATTCGGGTTATAATAGAATACCGTAATTTCAAAATAATCCCCCAGATATTCCAGCACATAACTGCTGCACGGGGCACAGCAGCTATGGAGGAGGAGCCTGGGAACTCTCTCCTGTGACTTTAGCCTTTCGATCAGCTTGTCCAGCTCTTTCTGGTAATTCATGGCAGCTCTCCCTTTCATCTATCAGCAATTATAACTTTTCCACAGCCCCATGACAAGTGTAAAATCAAAGCGGCGCCAGCCTGCAGTTTCCGTCCGGCCCGCCGTTATCCCCGTCCGGCAGTCTTTCACACGGCTGCAAAATTTACATATTATAAAATATATGCAGCTTTTATGGGGGTTTTGTATGGAGCAGGTATTAGAGCTTAAGAATATCCATTACGCTTATCACAATCTGGAGGGCGAGACGCCGGCGCTTGCCGATATCTCTTTCTCACTCGGCAAGGGAGAGTTCGCCGCTATCGTCGGCCCCTCCGGGTGCGGCAAATCTACCCTTCTCTCCCTCATCGCAGGCCTGATCGAGCCGGAGAAAGGGCTGATCAAAATCAACGGCAGATATCTCCGGGAGAGCACGACCAATGTGGGATATATGCTGCAGCACGACGAATTATTTGAATGGCGGACGGTCTACAGCAATGTGATCCTCGGCCTTGAAGTCCAGCATATGCTCACGGCAAGGACAAGGGAAAAAGCCCATGAGTTTCTTGATTTCTACGGGCTGCGCCAGTTCGAGAACGCGCGCCCCTCGGAGCTGTCCGGCGGGATGCGCCAGCGCGCCGCCCTCATCCGCACGCTTGTGCTGGACCCGGACCTGCTGCTTCTGGATGAACCATTCTCCGCGCTGGATTACCAGACCCGTCTGAATGTAGGCGACGACATCGGGCAGATTATCCGGCGGGAGGGAAAGTCCGCGCTGCTTGTGACCCACGACCTCTCCGAGGCGATCTCCCTCGCGGACCGGGTCATCGTGCTTTCCGGGCGCCCGGCAACGATACGGCAGACCATCCCGCTGATCTTCGGGCTTTCGCAGGACACCCCGCTTGCCAGGAGAAACGCGCCCGAATTTAAGACCTACTTCAACTTAATATGGAAGGAGCTGAATACCGATGAATAGCCTGTCAGCAGAACAGCAGAAGTATCTCCTCCGGCTTAGGAAGCATAAGCGCATCGTCCGCGTTTCCCGGATCCTCATACTATTAAGCTTTTTATTTGTCTGGGAATTTACGGCAAATGTCGGGATCATTGATTCGTTTATCTTTAGCAGCCCTTCAAAAATCGCCCTGTGCTTCTGGGGCATGGCAGAGGACGGAAGTATATTCCTGCACCTGGGCGTCACCCTGTACGAAACTGCCGTAAGCTTCTTCCTTGTGACGGCCATCGGCATCCTGGCTGCAGTCGCCCTGTGGTTTTGCGCCAGGCTCTCCGAGATCCTCGACCCCTATCTGGTCGTGCTGAACAGTCTCCCGAAGTCAGCCCTCGCGCCCCTGCTCATCGTCTGGCTGGGAGCTGGCAGCACGACCATCATCGTCGCCGGTATGTCCGTGGCGGTCTTTGGAAGCATCCTGAGCCTTTACACCAGCTTTTCCAGCGTGGACCCTGGAAAGCTCAAGCTCATCTACACGCTCCAGGGCAAGCGTTACCAGACCCTGACCAAAGTAGTGCTCCCAAGCTCTGTCCCGGCGATCATCAGCAATATGAAGGTCAATATCGGGCTGTGCCTTGTGGGGGTCATCATCGGGGAATTTCTCGCCGCGAGGAACGGGCTTGGGTATCTGATCATTTACTCCAGCCAGGTATTCAAGATGGATTGGCTTTTAATGTCCCTCGTCTTACTGTGCATGATGGCGGCATTTCTCTATTCTCTCATCAACCTGTTGGAAAAATGGTGCCTGCGCCGGTTCTGATATCAACACGGATGCCTCTGCGGGATGCCCTCATCACACAAAACAGGAGATGCAAAGCGCACCTCCTGAGTACATAATTCCTATTCTTTTTCTATGATCCATCACATATCCATCACGATTCCACCATGCGAACCATTACGCAACTGCGGAAAACAACTCCCCATCCTGATTCTCTGACGTATCAGCATACGGCTGTGTCTTCGCCGCCGTCACAGTGCGCGTCGTGCCGCCGGAAATATAGACCCTGCCGCACTCCGGGCAGATATCCGTATGGATCGTCACCGACTGGCTGACCACCTCTCTGTCCTCCCGGTCCGCTTCCGCACTTTCCCGGACAACGTGCTCCATCTCATGCCCGCGCACTGCCGAAGCCGCCTGTTCCGGGGCAATATGCGTCGGCGTCTGATAGGAGACTCCCGGATCATCGGAGCCGTCCTGATACTTCCGCTCCTTGCAGGTCTGGCATTCTCCTTCCTCATAGGCCCTTTGCACCGCCTCAGCGCCCACCGGCTCCTCTGCCTGTTCCTCCTGCGGATACTGGATGCGCATACGCACCGCCATCTCCGTCGGATCCGCCCCTTTACGCAAAAACGGAATGGTATTCGATGTGCCGGTCTTAACTACAGGCGATGCCTGCACCGGCTCCACCGGAGTCTCCGGGTCTGCCCCGCGCTTCACCGCGAGCACGCCGCCCTGTAGCTGCGTCTGCTGCGCGCTCTGAGCCTCCTGCGCCCGCGCGCTGTCCTGAACCGCGCCACTTTGAACCGTGCTGCTCCAAGCCGCACTGCCCTGCACCGCGCTTCCTCCCGTCACGCCTGGATACTGATAATATCCATAATACTGCGCCCCGCCTGAAATACCGCCGATCATAGCTCTCACTCTCCCTATTTGAAAAAAAGATGCCGTAAACCCACACCATCCGAATCTTACAGCATCCGTTACAGACAAGCTGGAAATCGGACTTGAACCGACGACCCCTTCATTACGAGTGAAGTGCTCTACCAACTGAGCTATTCCAGCTTATATACGCGGCTTTGTACCCCTCCGCGCACAGCTACTATTATATCGGATTTTTTTATATTTGCAAGTGTTTTTTGAAATTTTCTCCGTTTTGGCTCCGTTTTGATACGGTTGAAAAATTTCGCTTGACTTTTACGCTAATCTTTCTGTATAATTACACTGCATTTGGCACGATACAAGCTATGAAGCAGTTACGACACAGTTTATGCTTCGGCTTGTGTCTTTTTTATTGCCGGAAAATATATAATATTACTTTTCATTTTAGGCCAGGAGGTAAAATTTTATGGAACAGATACAGACAAACGATTATCTCGAAAGAGAAAGTCTCAGCAAGCTGATGCGCAGGTACGCCATTCCCTGTGTAATCTCGCTTTTGGTTGCCGCCCTTTACAATATTGTTGACCAGATATTCATCGCAAACGCGGATTATCTTGG
>CAZFSW010000020.1:0-10925 GCA_964521655.1 uncultured Dorea sp. | reverse complement strand
GCAAAGTGAGCTGCAAGTGTTATACTTGTAGCGATATATGCGCTGCGCATTTATGATTTAAAATGACATAGAAGGAGGCTCTCATATGATTTACAAAAAGTTTCAGGATTTAAAGTTATCGGCTCTGGGAATGGGGGCGATGCGCCTGCCGCTGATTGACGGGAAGGATGAGATGATTGACGAGGCGCGCACACAGGAGATGGTTGACTATGCGATGGCGCAGGGCGTCAATTATTATGACACCGCATGGGGCTATCACGGCGGAAATTCCGAGACTGTGATGGGAAGAGCGCTAAGTAAATATCCGAGGGACAGCTTTTATCTGGCGACGAAGTTCCCCGGCTACGACCTCTCCAATATGACGAAGGTGGAGGAAATCTTTGAAAAGCAGCTTAGGAAATGCGGCGTGGATTATTTTGATTTCTACCTGTTCCACAATGTCTGCGAGATGAATATCGACGGATATCTGGATGAGAAAAACGGCATTTTCGACTATCTTATGAAGCAGAAGGAGAACGGGCGTATCCGGCATCTCGGCTTTTCCGCGCACGGCGACCTCGGCGTGATGAAGCGTTTCCTTGAAAAATACGGAAAACACATGGAGTTTGGCCAGCTCCAGCTTAATTATATTGACTGGGAGTTCCAGCATGCGAAGGAAAAGGTGGAGCTTTTGGCCGAGTGGGGCATTCCCGTATGGGTGATGGAGCCGGTGCGCGGAGGAAAGCTCGCGCTGCTTCCGGACAGCGCGTCGTCAAGGCTTCGCAAGCTTCGGCCCGATGAAGAGACTGTGGCGTGGGCGTTCCGTTTCCTGCAGAGCATCCCGCAGGTGACGATGATTCTTTCCGGCATGTCGAACATCGAACAAGTGAAAGCAAATATACGGACATTTGAGACAGAGCGGCCCTTAGACGAGGCAGAGATGAAGGAGCTTCTTGAGATTGCCGGGAAAATGGTAAACGGCGTGCCTTGTACGGCCTGCCATTACTGCACCAGCCACTGCCCGCAGGGGATCGACATCCCGGAAATACTGAAACTGTACAATGAGCATATATTTACGGGCGGCGGGTTTATCGCCCCAATGGCGCTTATGGCTGTGCCGGAGGATAAACGCCCGGGCGCGTGCGTCGGCTGCAGGAGCTGCGAGGCGGTCTGTCCGCAGCAGATCAAGGTATCGGAAGTGATGGCTGATTTTGTCCAGAAGCTCAAATAAGAGAAAGCGGCAAAACAGCGTATTTCAAATTTATGAAAAAACCCCGTTTACCTTTTGCGGCATTAGTGATAGAATATATCTATAAGCCCGAATAATTCACAACCGCAAAGCGGCAGATGATCTGCGGCTTCCTGTGCGGCGGTTGTGGATGATTTGGGGCAAATGCCTGTAAAAGAGGCAGGATTTCATAAAAAGGAAGGTGGAATCATCATGATTACAGTCAATGCGATGGGGGATAATTGCCCTGTCCCGGTCATTAAGACCAAAAAGGCAATGCAGGCGCTTACAGGCCCGGAGACGATCGAGGTCCTGGTAGACAATGAGATCGCGGTGCAGAATGTGTCGAAGATGGCGGCGAGCGCGGGCGGACAGGTTTCCTCGGAGAAGCTGGGGGACAAGGAGTTTAAGATTACGATTCAGATGGAGAAAGCGCCGCAGACAGACGCGGGCGGCGAAGGAGAGTCCTGTATGCCGGATGCAAGAGGGAACACGGTTGTAGTCATCTCGTCAGACCGCATGGGGAGCGGCAATGACGAGCTTGGCAAAGTACTTATCAAAGGCTTTATATTTGCCGTGACACAGTTGGACGAGCTGCCAAAAACCATGCTTTTTTATAACGGGGGCGCATCGCTTACGACGGAGGGCTCGGATTCGCTAAATGATCTGAAATCTCTGGAGGCGCAGGGCGTGGAGATCATGACCTGCGGCACCTGTCTGGATTATTATGGCCTGAAGGACAAGCTCGCAGTAGGGAGCGTTACCAATATGTACAGCATCGTTGAGACGATGGCAAATGCGGGGAGGATTATCAAGCCTTAACGTACCGGGAAGACTGGAAATGACAGAAAACAGTGATTGCAGGTAAAACGGGGCCGCTTCTTCCACACTCGAAGGGACGGCTTCTTTTACGATAAATATGGATGAAGGAGGAAATGTGCCATGAAATCAGACGTCAGGCTGACAGCATTAAGCAAAACTGCAGGGTGAGCGGCGAAGATAGGTCCAGAGACCCTTGCCCAGGTTCTGAGCAAGCTGCCTGCGTTTCACGATGAGAATCTGATCGTTGGGATCGAGACGTCCGACGATGCGGCCATCTACAAGGTCACTGACGACATTGCCATGATTCAGACCGTTGACTTCTTCACGCCAATCGTAGACGACCCCTATATGTTTGGGCAGATTGCTGCCGCCAATTCCTTAAGCGATGTGTGGGCTATGGGAGGCGAACCGGCGGTAGCGCTTAATATAGTCGGGTTTCCAAATTGCCTGGATCCGGCGATACTTGGCGACATCCTTGCGGGTGGCGCGGCGAAGGTGAAAGAAGCAGGGGCGGTACTGGTAGGCGGACATTCCGTGCAGGACGATGAGCCGAAATATGGCCTGTGCGTGTCCGGCTTTGTACACCCTGATAAGATATTTAAGAATTATGGATGCAGGCCGGGAGATGTGCTGGTGCTGACGAAGCAGATCGGAAGCGGGATCGTGAACACCGCCATCAAAGCAGAGATGGCAAGCCCCTCTGCCATCCGGGAGGCGCAGACGGTCATGGCCTCCCTTAACAGGAAGGGCAAGCAGGTGGCGGAGTCCTACGACGTGTCCGCCTGCACGGACATTACCGGGTTTGGGCTTCTGGGGCATTGCGTGGAGATGGCGGGAGCCAGCGAGGTGACATTTGAGATCCATGTGCGGGATATCGCATACTTTGAGGACGCCATCGCATATGCGAAGATGGGGCTTGTCCCCGCAGGAGCTTACAAGAACCGGGGATACTCAATCGGCAAGGTCGAGGTGGGGAATGTAGAGGAGCATTATCTCGACCTCCTCTATGACCCGCAGACGTCGGGAGGCCTGCTGATCAGCGTGGCCCCGGACGACCTGAAAAATGTGCTGGATGATTTCGCACAGGCAGATATGGATACGAAGGTTTCCGTGATTGGGAGGGTGGCGGAAAAAAGCGACAAGCTGATCCGCTTATCCTAGTATAATCCCCGATCATTAACCACCCTTTTCATTTGCCTGAATTTCCATCTGCTGCGTTAGATTTTCCAGCTGCAGCCACCGCTGCGCACAGGCGGATTACAGAGAGAGGACAGAAACATGGATAAAAAACTATTATACCGCAGCATACCGAAGGTGGATGTCCTGCTGGAGAATGAGACGATACAGGAGCTCATCGCCCTTTACAGCAGGGAGACGGTGATGGAGTGCATCCACACCGAGTTGGAGAAGCTTCGCAGACAGATCGCACAGTCCGGTGATGAAGAGAAAGCAAAGGAACAGATGGACTTTCTCATCCCACATATCGAGATGGCTGCAGCGGCGATGCACACGCCAAATATGCGCATGGTTATCAATGGTACGGGGACCATCCTGCACACGAACCTCGGGCGCGCGCCGATAAGCCCGGAGCATATGAAGCGGGTGGCGGCGATTGCTACGGGGTATTCCAATCTGGAATATAATCTGGAGGAGGGAAAGCGCGGCGAGCGTTATTCCCATTTTGAAAAGCTTCTCTGCAGGCTTACGGGGGCGGAGGCGGCGATGGCGGTCAATAACAACGCCGCCGCCGTGATGCTCATCCTGAGTTCTCTCGCAAAGGGCGGCGAGGTCGTGGTGTCGCGCGGCGAGCTCGTGGAGATAGGCGGGAAGTTCCGGATCCCTGATGTGATGGAGCAGAGCGGGGCGACGCTTGTGGAGGTGGGGACGACGAATAAGACCCATCTGGACGATTATGTCAATGCGGTTACAGAGGAGACAAGGGCGCTCCTCAAGGTGCATACCAGCAATTACCGGATCGTGGGCTTCACCGATACGGTGGGGATCGACGAGCTGATCCCGCTTGCAGGGGAGCGCGCCATTCCTGTCATAGAGGATCTGGGGAGCGGCGTGCTGGTTGACCTAAGCAAATATGGGATCACCTACGAGCCGACCGTGCAGGATTCCATCAGGAAAGGCGCGGATGTGGTGTGCTTTAGCGGGGATAAGCTGCTGGGCGGGCCGCAGGCGGGGATCATCATCGGAAAAAAGAAATACATCGACATGATGAAAAAGAACCAGCTCACGCGGGCGCTCCGCATCGATAAATTCACGGCGGCGACGCTGGAGCTGGTATTGCAGGAGTATCTGTCGGAGGAAAAGGCGGTGAAGAACCTGCCTGTCCTGCGCATGATCACGCAGCCCTGCGAGGAAGTCTTAAAAGAGGCGAAGACGCTTCTTCGGATGCTTAGAAGGGCGGCGCTTCCGGCGCAAATGGGTGTACAGTCCTGTGAATCGCAGATTGGGGGAGGGTCGCTTCCCCTTGAGAGGATCCCAAGCGCGGCGGTGGCTATCCGCCCGGAGCATATCAGCGTGACGGAGCTGGAGGGGCGTATGCGCCGACTCCCTGTGCCGATCATACCGAGGACCGTGAATGATACGATACTCCTGGATGTGCGCACGATAGAGCGGCGGTACTTTTCATTGATCGCAAGCCAGCTCAAAGAGATGGATGTAATGGAAGAGACATGCGTGATCCGAACAGATTAGCCGGATTTCAGAATGACAGGAGCGCAGAACATGAAAAATATCATTATCGGGACGGCGGGGCATATCGACCACGGCAAGACAACGCTGATCAAAGCGCTGACCGGGCGCAACACAGACCGCTGGGAGGAGGAGCAGAGAAGGGGCATCACCATTGACCTCGGATTCACATGGTTCGACCTCCCGGGCGGGGACCGCGCGGGCATCATCGATGTTCCCGGCCACGAGAAATTTATCAATAATATGGTGGCGGGCGTTGTAGGAATGGATCTCGTGCTGCTGGTGATCGCTGCGGACGAGGGCGTCATGCCGCAGACGAGGGAGCACATGGATATCCTTCATCTTCTTGGCGTGGAGAAGAGCATCATTGTACTCAATAAGTGTGATATTGTAGAGGAGGACTGGCTGGAGCTGGTGGAGGAGGAAGTGAAGGAAGAGCTTCACGGCACATTTCTTGAAAATGCGCCGATCGTCAGGGTGTCCGCCGTCACGGGGCAGGGCCTTGACAGTCTTGTGAAGCTGATCGGACATATGACGAGGGACGAGGTGGTGGCGAAGGATACGCAGACGATCCCGCGCCTGCCCATCGACCGTGTGTTCAGCATATCCGGATTCGGCACCATCATCACTGGAACGCTGGTGTCCGGCACGATTCACAAGGAAGACACGCTGGAAATGTATCCCATCGGAAAAGAATGTAAGATCCGCAGCATCCAGGTACACGAGGTCGATAAGGACGTCTGCTGCGCGGGGCAGCGGGTCGCCATCAACCTGTCTAATGTGAAAAAGAAAGAAATCCGGCGCGGCTGCGTGCTTGCGCCGCCCGATAGCATGAAAAATACCGACCTTCTGGACGTGCGCCTGGAGGTGCTTAAGTCCTCCGCGCGGACGCTTGAAAACCGCACGAGGCTGCATTTCTTTACAGGCACGAGCGAGGTCCTCTGCCGCGCCGTGCTTCTTGATAAGGAGGAGATCGCGCCGGGGGAGAGCGGCTATGTGCAGCTACGGCTGGAAGAGGAGGTCGCGGTAAGGCGCGGGGACAGGTTCGTTGTCAGGTTCTATTCTCCGATGGAGACCATCGGCGGCGGGGTCATACTGGAGCCGAATCCCACGGTGAAAAGGCGCTTCCGCGAAGAGGCGATTGAAGAGCTTCGCCGCAAGGAGTCCGGCTCGTCGGCAGACGTCATCGAGCTTCATGTGAAGCAGCACGCAGACACGCTGATCACGCTTGCAAAGCTTGCAAAGCTTACGGCTCTTTCGGCTGACGAGGTTCAAAGAGATGTGGAGGAGCTAGAAGAGGCTGGGCGCGTCCATACATTTGCCATGAGGAGGGATGTCTTCGTCTGGCACGCAGACAGCGAGCGGGCCGCCCTTGTGGAACTTCTTGACACACTGAGGAAATATGAGCAGGCGCACCCGTACCGCTGCGGCATGAAGAAAGCAGAGGTGCAGATGGCGCATTTTAAGAAGATACGTCCGAATGTGTTCGACCGCATTGTAGAGGCTTATGAGGCGGCGGGGCAGGTGAAGCGTGTGGACGAGTTCTTATGCACGCCGGAATATGAAGTTAGAAAAGATGACATTTATCAGCAGGTATCAGGGAGGCTTCTTGACACATTTACAGAGGCAAAATATGATTTCGCAAGATATTCGGAGATAGACTTTGGCAGCGTGCCGCAGGAGACGGCGGACGATATTCTGAACCTCCTGCTGGAAGAGAGGCGGATCGTGAAGGTGTCGGAAGATCTGTATACCTTGACGGAATATATCGAAGAAGCCGAGCGGGTTATTCGGGAGAAGCTTAAGGAAGATCCGGTCATCACCATCGCCCAGGTGCGGGATCTGTTTGGGACGAGCAGGAAGAGCGCCAAACCGATTCTGGAATATATGGACAGTATCAAGGTGACAAAGAAAACAGGAGCAGAAAGTGAAAGGATAGCATACTGATGAATTTAAAACAATTGGAGGCCTTTGTGCAGGTGGCGGAGGGCAGAAGCTTCTCCAAAGCGGCAAAGGAGCTTTACCTTACGCAGCCGACCATCAGCGCCCATATATCGGCGCTGGAGAAAGAGCTGAAGGTGAGGCTGTTTGTGAGAAATACGAAAGAGGTGAACCTTTCCGAGGACGGGAAGGATCTGTATAAGAATGCCAAACAGATTGTGGAACTGGAAAAGAAGATAGAGGAACGGTTTGGCGCGAAGGACGAGGAGGAGAGGCACTGTATCACCATCGCGGCGTCCACAGTGCCGTCGCAGTACCTCCTGCCGGGGATTCTCCTTAAGTTCCGGGAGAGACATCCGGAGGAGCAGATCAAGGTCATGGAGACAGACAGCAGCGAGGTCGTGACGCAGATTATAGAGCATGTGGCGGAGATTGGGTTTACGGGAACCGTATTAGAGAAGAAGCACTGCAAATATATCCCCTTTTATAAGGATGAGCTTGCGGTCATCACGCCGAACACCGGGAAATACAGGAAGTATAAGACGGAAATGCCGGGAGATATAAGCTGGATTAAACATGAGCATCTGATCCTCAGGGAGGAGGGCTCCGGGACACGCAAGGAGGCGGAAAAGCAGTTAAAAGTGGCGGGGATTCATATGTCGGAGCTCGATATTGTCGCGAGCATTGAAAATCAGGAAATGATCAAGCGTTCCGTGAAACAGGGGATGGGCATTACCATACTTTCAAAGCTTGCAGCGGACGAGCTGCTGACATTCCCGATACCAAAAGCAGGCGAGGGACGGGATATCAATCTGGTATACAATAAGAATTACCAGCTTTCCAGGTCTGCGGAGAAATTTTTAAAAGTGGTGAAGGAGATATATCATATATCCTGACGCGGCCTGCAAAGGAACCAGATATAGCAGATCATTGATGGATGCGCAAGTTATTTATTTACAGTTTTTAAGACAAAAATAAAAAGGAGCCGGAAAGATGAAATGTCCATATTGCAGTAATCCAGATACCAGGGTAATAGATTCCAGGCCTGCGGAGGATGGCAGGGCAATCCGCAGGAGACGTTCCTGCGACGTGTGCAAGAAACGCTTTACGACCTATGAGAAGGTAGAGACCATCCCGCTTATCATTATCAAGAAAGACAATAACCGGGAACGTTACGAGCGCAGGAAGATTGAGACGGGCGTGCTCCGCGCGTGCTACAAACGGCCGGTCCCCGCAGAGGATATCCAGAGGACGGTCAACTGCATCGAGGCTAAGATATTTAGCCTCGAAGAAAAAGAGATTCCCAGCAGCACGATCGGGGAGCTTGTGATGGAGGAATTAAAGAAGCTGGACGAGGTTGCGTACGTGAGATTTGCCTCCGTGTACAGGGAATTTAAGGACGTCAATACATTTATGGATGAGCTGAAGAAGATTTTGGAGTAAGGACGGGCGAATGAGGACATATAAGTTGACGATTGCTTATGACGGGAGCCGCTATCAGGGCTGGCAGCGGCAGGCGTCCACAGATAATACGGTGCAGTTCGTGCTGGAATGGAGCATAGGGAAGCTGGTAGGATACCGCGTCCACATAGACGGTTCGGGGCGGACGGACGCGGGCGTCCACGCGCGCGGCCAGGTGGCGAGCGTCAGGCTGTCGAAGCTGTACGACGTAAAGGAGATGAGGGAGTCTCTGAACCGTTACCTGCCGGAGGATATCCGCGTGGTCAGGGTAGAGCTTGTGAAAAACGGCTTCCATGCCAGAAAAAGCGCAAAAGGCAAGAAATATGAATATTATATTGACTGCCGCGAGAAACCGGATGTATTTTCAAGGCGGTACTGCTACCATTATCCCGCGAAGCTTGACATTGAGGCTATGCGGGAGGCGGCGGGCTATCTGATCGGCGTGCGCAATTTTATCAGCTTCACGGATGACAAGGACTGCGCCGACCCGGTGCGGCGCATCACGAATATCAAGATTGTGAGCGCCGGGGAGAAGGTGCGTATCACTTATTATGGGACAGGCTTTCTGTACCATATGGTTCGGATCCTCACGGGGACGCTCCTGGAAGTGGGCACGGGCAAGAGAGAGCCGTCCATGATCCCGGTCATCATCGCGGCGGAGGACCGGAGCGTAGCGGGCTTTCTCGCGCCGGCGAGAGGGCTGTTTCTGAGGAAGGTATATTATTAACATTATAGATAGAAAATATCAGGAGGATGGGGCATGAAGCTTATTTCGTGGAATGTCAATGGCATCCGCGCTTGTGTGCAGAAAGGCTTTATGGATTTTTTCAGGGAGGCGGACGCGGATATTTTCTGCATCCAGGAATCCAAGATGCAGGAGGGGCAGCTTGCGCTTGAGACGCCAGGCTACCGCCAGTACTGGAACTATGCCGAGAGGAAAGGCTATTCCGGGACTGCGGTGTTTGCTAAGGAAGAGCCGCTCTCTGTGGCTTATGGGATCGGCGTGGAGGAGCACGACCATGAGGGGCGCGTGATTACCCTTGAATATGGGGATTATTATTTCGTGACAGTATATACGCCCAATTCCGGAAGCGAGCTGGCAAGGCTTTCCTACCGCATGGAGTGGGAGGAGGCGTTTCTCGCCTATCTGAAAAAGCTGGAGGAGAAAAAGCCGGTGGTATTCTGCGGCGACCTGAATGTGGCGCACGAGGAGATTGACCTGAAAAATCCCGGGTCAAACCACAAAAATGCCGGATTTACAGACGAGGAGAGGCAGAAGTTTTCACAGCTTCTGGATGCCGGGTTTATTGATACGTTCCGCTATTTTTACCCGGATGCGTCAGGGATTTATTCATGGTGGTCTTACCGCTTCAGCGCGCGGACTAGAAATTCGGGGTGGCGCATTGACTATTTCTGCGTGTCAGAGGCCCTGAAAGAGAAACTGGCGGATGCGAAGATCCTGATGGATGTCATGGGTTCGGACCACTGCCCGGTGGAGCTGGATATCCTGTTCTGACAGGACCGGCCTGATGCGTTGGATTCCAGGTTTTTTCTGAGAGCACATTAAGGATACGGCAAATGAGGGGAGGAGATGGATCATGAAATGTAGATTTTGCGGGGAAGAGATGCCGGAGGGTTCCAAGTTCTGCCCGAATTGCGGCGCTTTGGCAGAGCCATGTCCACATCCACATGAAGATGAGGAGCAGAGGCAGCCCCGGAAACAGCTAAGCAGCACGCCCTATATTATTTTTGCGATTCTTACTACGCTTCTGTGCTGTCTGCCGTTTGGCATTGCTGCCATTGTATTTGCAAGTAAAATCAATGCCAGGCAGAGTGAAGGCGATTACGAGGGCGCGCGCTCGGCGGCGGATAAGGCGAAGATTTTTTGCATTATCGGCGCGGCCGGAGGCCTGATCGTGACCTGCATTTATCTTATTATAGCAGGGGTTATGATCCTTTCTTCAGACAGCAGCGGAAACGTTGATGACCTGATACGCTCGGTTATCAATGAACAGGAAGATTCAGACGGGGATATTTACGGAGGCAGTATTGACGGCGATGACACAGACGATGACGCAGGCGATGGCGATTCAGACGGTGATACTCATGACGGCGGAGATATCGCGGCTGCGCCCGCACAGATTGTTGGCGCGCTGGGCGAAACGTGGGATACTTATACGGTGCAGATCAATGATAAGGTCCTGGCCTTTCCCTGCACGGTAGCGGATGTGGAGGCGGCGGGCCTGAAAATAGATGAAGAGTATACGCCGGAGGATTATATGGTAGATGCGCAGGATTATACGCTGGCATATTTTGAGGATGCAAATGGCAATGAGCTGATGTGTGATATCGTAAATACTTCGGATGAGGCAAAGGCGATAAAAGAGTGCCTGGCGGGCGGCGTCAGCGTGGATGGCCATGATTTGGAAGAAGGCGGGCTTACGGTTATGTTTCCGGGTGGAATCCAGATCGGATCATCCAAAGACGATGTCATCGGGAAATATGGAGAGCCGGACGATACGTTTGAAGACGATGATACAATGCATATGTATACCTGGTATGGGACAGATTCCTATTATGCAAGGTGCGAAGTATATACGGATGCCGCGACAGGCCTTATCACCCATATGGAAATAGAAAATTACGAATGACAGGCAGGAAAAGTTTCAGGAAAAATAAAAATAAGACTGGACAATCGGCCGGGGCTGTTGTATATTATTATTCGAGTCTGAGATTATCAGGCGGCGATGGAGAAGTACCCAAGCTGGCTGAAGGGGCTCCCCTGGAAAGG